>JBGGMM010000113.1:0-30072 GCA_041288045.1 Pseudobdellovibrionaceae bacterium
TTCCTCTTTCCCTCCCTTTCCCCTCCTCCCCTTAAGGTTTTCTGGAAACTCGCCGCAGGCGAGCCCCGAAGGGGTGAGGCCCGGATGGCCGAATTTCCAGAAAAGACGGACACGGACGTTCACGATCAGGCAAAGACGCAAGCTTCGCACACCACCTCACCAAATGACTTCGCGACAATCCCTCATCCACGATGTTGACCGTCGGCACACCATACCAACGGACAACATCATGGATGGAGGGTCTCAAGCACAGCGGTGTCGAAGTGGTCGTCTGGCAAGTTTAAAAAATGGCAGGTCGTTTGATGTTCTGTCTGTTTATCGTCTGCTTATGGGCAGACGCTAGTTGGAGTGCGGTTTGGATCTGAAAAAAGAAATGGGTGCAGGAGAATAGAGGGGACTCCTGCACCCAATGAATAAAGAGGACCAAAACCGGATCCTCTTTTGAATTTGATTTTTAGTGCGCGTTCAATGTCGTTTTACTGCCGTGGAACTGCTCTTCTGTTGAGCCAACAAGGGCTCCAGTTGAAGCTTTTCCTTCAGCGATTGTTTGCAAGACATGGTCAAAGTAGCCAGTGCCGACTTCTTGTTGGTGGCGAACGGCTGTGTAACCGACCTTGGCTCCGGCAAATTCGTGCTCTTGCAAGTTCACATAGGCTGTCATGCCAGCCGTTGAGTACTGTCTTGCCAATTCAAAAGTGTGGTAGTTGAGCAAATGCCAACCTGCCAAAGTGATGAATTGGAATTTGTAACCCAATTGACCCAAACGATTTTGGAACTGAGCAATCTCTTCGTCCGACAAATGCATTTTCCAGTTGAAGGAAGGAGAGCAGTTGTAGGCTAGAACTTTGCCTGGGTATTTGGCGTGAATTTCAGCTGCGAATTTTTCTGCTTCTGCCATATCTGGCTTCGAAGTTTCAAACCACAGAACGTCAGCCCATGCACCATAGGCCAGGCCGCGGGCAATAGCATAATCCAATCCGCCGCGAATATGGAAATAGCCCTCAGGAGTTCTCTCGCCAGTGAGGAATTCGCGATCGGCTTCATCAATATCAGAAGTCATCAAATTGGCGCTCAGAGCATCCGTGCGGGCAATGATCACTGTTGGCACATCCAAGACGTCAGAGGCCAAACGAGCCGCCTGCAAAGTGCGAACAAAATTGCAAGTCGGGATCAAAACTTTGCCTGCCAAGTGACCGCATTTTTTTTCTGCTGCCAATTGATCTTCAAAGTGAACACCTGAAGCACCCGCTTCAATCATTGATTTCATCAATTCAAAAGCATGCAAAGGACCACCGAATCCGGCTTCTGCATCGGCGATGATCGGTGCGTACCAGTCATGACCGCGACCCACATGTCCTTGCGCTTTTTCGATTTGATCCGCTCTTTGAAAGGCATTGTTGATTCGCTTCACAACAGCTGGAACTGAATTGGATGGATAAAGACTTTGATCAGGATATGTCTGTCCAGCCAAATTGGCATCAGCGGCCACTTGCCATCCGCTCAGGTAAATGGCTTTCAGTCCGCCCTTCACCATTTGCACTGCTTGAGCGCCGGTCATCGCCCCGAAAGTGCGAGTGTAATGCTCCTCATGCAACATCTTCCAAAGCTTTCTGGCACCGAAAGCAGCGATGGTGTGTTGTACTGGAAGAGTGGTTCGAAGCTTGAGCACATCCGCTGGGCTGTAGTTGCGCTGGATTCCCTGCCATCGAGGGTCGTGACTCCAAGCGTACTCGAGCTGAGAGGCGGAAGCTTCTGTTGTGACTGTCATTGAGTTCTCCTTATGGTGTATGAGGTTGAGCGTTTCTTCAGATTCCAAAGTTAAAAATTCTTTAAAGTCAGTGGCTCGCACCAAGCGATTCAAAAGCCGAAAAGCTTCCTTCAAAAACGGAGCTTCACTGGCATTGATTTTTTTGAGCTCTTCGGCGGCCCATCGGTCGTAAAGTTCCAAAGTGAAAACAGGTCCTTCTTTTAATTTCACTTGGTGATGCACCCATTGCCAAAGCTGACTTCGCGAAATTTCAGCGGTGGCCGCATCTTCCATGAGATTGTTCAAGGCGACAGCTCCCAATCCTCCAAGCCACTTTTCAATATAGAGCAAACAAACTCGAATATTGCTTCGCACTCCTGCTTCGCTCACGGCTCCGCCTTCAATGGAAGTGTTGAGAAGCTCTGGACCTTTGACTTCGACGGCCGGAATTTTATTTTTTTGATTTGGCTGAGAACCCAAAACTTTATTGAATTCAACTTCGGCAACAGCAATCAAATCCGGATGCGCCACCCAAGTGCCGTCAAAACCCAAATTGGCTTCACGGGCTTTGTCTTGTGTGACGTTCATCAGAGCCTGCTTGGTCACTTCTGGTTCTTTGCGATTGGGAATAAAGGCCGACATTCCACCCATGGCATGGGCTCCACGACGATGGCAAGTGCGAACCAAAAGGTCACAGTAAGCCTTCATAAAAGGAGTGCTCATGGTGACTTGAGCTCTGTCGGGCAAAATCATTTTAGAATTGAAATGGAATTTTTTAATCAGACTGAAAATATAATCCCATCGACCGGCATTAAGACCTGCCGCATGCTCGCGAAGTTCAAAAAGAATTTCTTCCATCTCAAAGGCCGCCGGCAGAGTTTCAATCAAACATGTGGCACGAATCGTTCCACGCGGGATTTTCAAAGCGTCTTGGGCAAAGTTGAAAACATCATTCCAAAGCCGGGCTTCCAAATGACTTTCCATTTTTGGCAGATAAAAATAAGGACCCGATCCCCGCGCCAAAAGCTCTTTGGCGTTGTGGAAAAAATAAAGCCCAAAATCCACTAGGGATCCTGACATCACTTCGCCTGAAACCTGCAGGTTGGGTTCTTCCAAATGCCAGCCGCGAGGGCGAACCACTAAAGTGGCCGTCTTACTTTGAAGACGATACTGCTTTCCAGTTTCATTGGTGAATTCAAGATTTTTCCGCACAGCTTGATAAAGAGCCTTTTGCCCTTCCACCAAATTGAACCAAGTGGGCGAAAGCGAATCTTCAAAATCGGCCATAAAAACTTTGGCACTGGAATTCAATGCATTGATGATCATCTTCGCTTCGGCAGGGCCAGTGATTTCGACTCGGCGATCATTCAAATCAGCTGGAGCGGCCGCCACTTGCCACGAGCTTTCACGAATGGATTTTGTCTCTGCCAAAAACTGAAGAGTTCCGCCTTTTTTCAATTCCTCGGCGCGCAAATGACGTTTGTTTAAAAGTTCCTGTCGTCGCGAATTGAATTTGCGATGAAGCTCATTGAGAAAGTGCAAGGCCTCGGAAGAAAGCAGTTGGAAACTCATAAACTGACTCCTTTTCAAACTGACCTAAGTCTAGCCGAAAGTGGGGCAATAATGTCCAGAAGAAGTTCATTTTCATCAGTTTATTCGCATAGTTAGAGCATTTACTCTTAGAGCACTTATTCTAAATTGAGTGAGGAATACCTAAAGCCTTGCCTGCCGCCAACGATCAAACCAAAGGATCATGGCCTCTTTGGAAAAGAATCAACCCCTGAGCTTCCAATTCGAAAGCCTTTTCAAGAATTTCTTTTTGAGCGGCTTCAACTTTTGTTAAAGGCTGAGGTCCCAAGTGATCCAAAGCCGCTTTGAGTAAATCAGCTCGGCGCTGAGGTAGAATTTTTAAGATTGAATCAACAAATTCTTTATTTTTCCCGCGAAGGGCCATCACCCAGCGAGGATCCGGCACGCTTTGAAAAAGTTTGCTGAGGCCTTGAGGGTTCGCGGAAAGAAGATCCTCAAAGACGATCAGGTTTTTCTTTAGCTTCTCGGCCATCTGCGGATCTTTTTTTAAAATGTCTGCAAGGATCCGCGCCTGTGATTTGCTGTCTAAAGCACGAAGCGCTTCCAGTGCCGATTCAAAACCTTTGATTTTCCCCATTCATCATCCTTACATGATCGACCCTTTGGGGATCGGAGTGTTTTCAGGAGCTGGAATAAATTCCAGATCATCGCCAGGAATTTTTTGAAACCGCGGACTGTCGGATCGAGGACCTAAAATCCAATCGCGTTTGGCTTCTTCTAGTTTTTCCGAAGAGCTCGAAACAAGATTCCACCAAATCAGTCGGGGCCCGACGGGATGACCGCCAAGAATCATCATGCGGCTGTCGGCCTGGGCCTGGATCTCGGCTCCAGCTCCGGATTTCAAAATGACCATCGATTGCGGTTCAATGTTTTGATTTTCAATCAAAACATTTCCCTCGACCAAATAGAGGGCGGTCTCTCGAGGATCCTCAGGCCAAGAAAAGCGCGAACCTTTGGGCATTTTGACTTCTAAATAAAAAAGATCGGAATGAAGTCGGACTGGACTTTGCTTGCCAAAAGCTTTTCCCAAAAGAAGTTTACAGTGGATATTTTGGATTTCAAATTCAGGCAAAGTGCTCGCCGGATGATGCTTGAAGCTGGGCTCAGTCTCTTCGAATTCTGTGGGGAGCGCCACCCAACACTGAATTCCGTTCACTCGTCCGCCTGTTTTGCGAAAATTCGCCGGTGATCGCTCTGAATGCACAATTCCCCGTCCCGCAGTCATCCAATTGATGGCGCCAGGTTCAATCACTTGCTCAGATCCCAAACTGTCCCGATGAAAAATTTGACCTTCGAAAAGATAAGTCACTGTTGCAAGCCCGATATGCGGATGCGGCCGCACGTCCATGCCTTTGCCAGAAGGCAAATCCGCCGGACCCATGTGATCAAAAAAAATGAAAGGCCCCACCATGCGGTGAGTGGCATATGGCAAAAGTCTGCGAACAGTGAAGCCGCCTAAATCTCGATCTCTTGCAGTCACGACCAATTCAATTTTTTCATTCATTGAAGCCACCTTTCTTCACCATATTTTCACTAGACCTCAGCCGAGCTTATGCAATCCTGGACTGCGAGAGAAGCGGATTCCCATGCCATACTCAGTCAATAATCCACAGTGCAAAATAAGCAAGAGGCCAAACAAGAAACCTTTGACCCTTGGGACTGACGCTGCCTTCAAAAGGCGCAATGAAACTTGAGCACACAAGGAAGATTCATGCGAACTCAAATGACACCTTTCTTCTTGATTCTTTTGATTCAAACTCTTTTAGGATCTCTCTCGGTGGCCGCCTCAACAAGCGACGATTTAGAATCTGAACTGAACACCGCTTGGGTCGGACAATCCAACATCCGTCCCAGCACGGCTTCGAATAGCCTGGCAACAGGCTTGGACGTCACCGAGGGCAATCTCGAATACGTGGTCTGTATGACTGGAAATCGATTGAATGTGCGCACTCAAAGCCTGAGCCAAGTGCTTTTCACTGTGGCCCCCTACGCACAAGTCCTTCCAGTTCAGTCTTTCGGCACCGACCGCTTACAAAAAGTCATCAATGGAATCACTTACACATTTATGAAAGCCCAATTTCCCGAACGAAATTCCGATCTGAACACTGGATGGGTGGCCGAGGATTTTGTGCGGCTCAAATCAGAATGCCCAGGTGCCATCACCGAATCTTCAACTGGATTGGCCTCTTCGAAGCGGATTTTCCCCACAGTGAATAGACCCATCGAATCTTACCGCACCGGAGCTCGGCGATTTGGCTCACCCCGAGACAATGGAAGCCGATTGCATGCCGCCAGTGATCTGTACGCAACCCACGGTGAAAACGTACTTTCGATTTATTCCGGAAAAGTAATTCGAACTCTCTATTATTTTTACCAAGGCACCTACGCCTTGGAAGTGAAGCATTCCGATGGAAAAGTTGTCCGTTACGGAGAAATCACCGGCAAATCCGCTCCCAACACTTCCAAGAATGACTCGGTTTCGGCCGGCCAAGTGATTGGTTATGTTGGCACTGTCAATTCTGGCTGCTGCCATCCAATGCTTCATTTTGAAATGTACGCCGGAACTCAAACTGGAAACCTCTTGACCAGCGGAAACATCTACAATCGACGCTCAGACCTCTTAGATCCCACAGAATATTTAGCCAAGTGGGAAAAGGAGAAATTCGGAACATCCTACTAAGGAGGAGTCCCTGTGACAAAAACACAAAAAGTGATCCTAGCTATCCTCATCTTCGGAAATGGAGTTCTCGCTTATATCAGTCGCGAACAAGAAAAAACCAAGCCTTCTGAAGCCCCCATCGCCTCCACTCCTTCGGAAGTCAGTGAAAAAAGAGACCCAGCTTCTCAAACGACGGAACCAACACCGCCAACTGCAGTAGAGAGTCTGGCCGACCGCCAAAGTCTCGAGGACATGACTCAAACTCTGTTTCAGTACACTCGCCCCGACACACAGCTTCGTGATTTGGTCGATTATTTGGAAAGAAGCAGGCAAGAGCCCATGCTCACTCGGAACGAAAATGCGGACACTGGAGAAATGGTGATCGTTCGCACCAAAAGCCCACTCCCCGGCACTCGTTACTTTCATGCTCAGTATGTGAAAGATGAAAATGACAAAGGCTTTGTTCAGCACATGTCTTTTGAATTCAAACCGGGCCCTGAGGCCATGAATCAGGCTCAGGAAGCTGTGAGAAAGTTCTTTCCCAATCTGAGTGATCCGCAAGATCAGAAAGAGGACTTCGTAAAATGGAATCTGGATCAGGATCATATTCTTTGGATCAAGCGAATGGGTCCCCAAGATCTTAAAGACGATCCCTTCAATGCCTATTCAAAAGATGATGTCGGCACCATTCGAGTGGCTGTGGAAGTTGAAATCCACAACCACTCTGAAAATTGATTTTCTTATTTTGGCTGAGAGTGTGACTCTTTGGTGTGATAAAAGCTTTGATAGGTTTTCATGTCAAATTTCCACCCTTGAGGCGTTTGCAGAAAAGGAATCAAGCGCTTTTCTCCCTTGGCATCTGCTTCAACCACCGCGTGATCCTCAGCAATGATTTCGTTGTTGCAACTGAGATCCTGGATCTTTTCAAAATACTTCTGACCCATTTTTTCAAAGTCAGCTTTTTTGGGTTGAGCTTTTTTAGGCGGCATTCCTGTGGAAAGGCTCGCAAAAGTCTCAAAGTTTTTATTTTTTGCAGCTTCAGCAATCGCTTTGCAAGCTGCCGTTGGGCCCGCCGGAGACGCTGCGCTGGCAGAGGCAGTTGGTGCTGCGCTCGTTGAGCTGCCGCTCAATTGTGAGCTACTGGAATCTTCCGATTGAACTTCTTTATTTGCACAGGCCATTAAACTGACCAATATAAATCCTAACATCAGGTGTTTTGTCATGATGTCCTCCTTTTCTTCTAGCCTGAAGTACAAATCCATCTTGAGCATCACGCAAGCTGATCCCTGACAAAGAAAAGGCAAATTTCCCCTTTGCTCTGAAGGAAAAATTCGAGAGCTGCCATTCCACTGCGGACCTGGAGTGGCATATGACTTGCTCCTCTTTCATTTCGAAAAAGAAAGGAAGGGATTATGTACACTGACAGTTTTACTCAACCCGACGGCGAAGTGAAATCCTATGGATCTATCATTCGCGAGCTGGGAATGAGTGCGAAGGATTTAATCCAAAGTGAAATCAGCTTGATGACAGCCGAATTAAAACATGTGGCTCAGGATGTAGGACGTCACTCAGCTCAAGCAGCCGCTTTCGGCGCTCTTTTAGCTCTGAGTGTTTTTCCCTTCTTGGCATTTGTTGTGATCGGCCTTGGCGATCTTCTGGATGGGCGATATTGGCTGAGCTCATTGATTGTGGCCGTGATTTGCGCCGCTGTCGGGGGACCCTTGGCCTACCGGGCCTTTCGAAAGATCAAAGAAAACGACATCAAATTCACGCATTCAAAAGCCAAGCTTCAAAGAGGCTTGGAAGCCTTTTCAGGAAAAATAGACCAAGTCAAAGATGCAGCGAGAGGAGACCGCTATGGACAACAACATCACTAATCCTAAAATTGACAATGCGATTTTTCGTGCCGAGCAGGCAGTGGAAAATAGCATCAACAAATTTGAAGCCGCCATGGAGCACCTTGCTGAAAAAGCGGAGATGACTTCACAAAAGCTTCAGCATGTCCGCGATGTGGGCCGAAGATCTAAAGATCAATTGGTTCATTTGAAAGACGAGGTCACCAGCACCTTTGAACCGGTGATGCCTTACGTGAGCCGAGCTCGCTCTGTGTCTCGTTCAGCTGTTGGCGAAGTTAGAAGAAACTCAAGACCTCTGTTTGTCAGCGCTTTGGGTCTTTTGGGTGGCTATCTGATCTATCGCTACTTTCTGAAAGAAAGATCCTCGGGAGTTTGGCTGAGCAATCAATATTCTGCCGCAGCAAACAATGCCTTTTCTTCTTCGGGTCAATCCGCTGACCAGTTTTCGAATCTTTCTTATCCCAGATAAATAATTATGAGTGGGCCTCAGCCAGGGGCCCACTTAATAGATCCCAGCCGAATTTTTCAAGTTTCGCATCGCCTATTCCATGAATGCCCTTCAGGGTCTCAAGGCTTTGTGGGTTCTCAAAAGCCAAATGCTTCAATGTCTGATCACTGAAAATAACAAAAGCAGGAACATCCAGTTCCATGGCCTTTTCTTTTCGCCACAGACGGAGATTTTGAAAACGCTTTTCAGCCCAGACATCCAAAACAATTTCTTTCTGCCCCGATTTGGGCCGGCGCTTGACTGAAGCTGGGGCTTTCGTGCTTGCCTCCTGAGCTGTCCACATGGGTTGAGGGATCGTGACTTTTCGCTGGGAAGTGGGTGCACAATTATCACAATGGCCACAGCTTTGAATTCTCTGAGAGTCTTTATAATAAGTGAGAATCTCGGCATGTCGGCATTCACTGCCTTCCGAGTAATTCACCAAAGCTTCCAAATTTCTCCAACGAAGGTCTTTGATGGCCTTCAAAGCTTGAGAACTTTGAATAAAGTAGGACTGCAGTCCTTTGTCTTTCTTTGAATAGAGCATCAGACATGTGGAGTCTTTGCCATCGCGTCCCGCTCTTCCCATTTCTTGATAGAGGGAATCAATATTGGCTGGCATTTGAAAATGCACGACCAAGCGAACATCGGGCTGATCGATTCCCATTCCGAAAGCATTGGTCGCAACCAAAATTCGAAGTCCCCCCTGGATATAGGCCTCTTGCACCTGCGTTCGTTCTTTGCTGCTCATGCCGGCATGGTAAAATCCGACCTTGGCAAATCTTTCTTGCAAATGGGCAGTGAGATCCTCTGTGATTTTTCGAGTTCCACAATAAATCAGAACCCGCCCCTCAGGATGCTGCCTGAGTCCCTGAAGTAAAAATGTCATTTTCGCTTCATCATCCGCACAGGCTTCCACTTGGTAATACAAATTGGGACGATAAAAACCATGCACCATTCGCGCTGGATTTCGAAGTTTCAAATTTTTTGCAATGTCATTCAAAACTGTTGGAGTGGCCGAAGCTGTCAAAGCCAAGACAGGAACATCAGGCCGGAGTGTTTTTAAAACATGCAAAGCTGCGTACTCGGAGCGAAAATCGTGTCCCCACTGAGAAATACAATGAGCTTCATCGATGGCAAATAGCGCAATTTGACGATTTCGAATCCAAGCTTGAAATCCTTCTTTTTGCACTCGCTCAGGTGAAAGATAAAGAAGGTAGGGACCCTTTTCATTCATTTCAGAAAAAATTTTTCTTTTTTCGCTCTCTGGCTGGCCTGAATGCAAGCAGCCGGCCGCGATCCCCTGACGCTTGAGGGAACTCACTTGATCACGCATCAAAGCAATCAATGGCGAAACCACGACGACCAATTGTTGAGATGAAATGGCCGGGAATTGATAACAAAGGGATTTACCACCGCCAGTCGGCAAAACGGCCAAAACGTCCTTCTTATCTAAAACAGCTGAGATGATTTCCCTTTGTCCAACACGAAACTGCAAAAGGCGAAAGCTCGATTGCAAAAGGCTTTCAAGGGATTCTGAATGGCTTGGCATACAAGGAGTGTTGTGCAATTGATGTTCCAAGGTCAATCTTCATTTTAATGAAAAATAACACTCACTGTCCGACTTTTTCATTGGAGTTTTCTTCCCACTCCCATTCAATGACTTCTCGTTGGCGAAACCGCCTCTTGTTCAGAAGAAAGTAAGCAGCCCCCCAAAGCACACCAAAAACAAAGCCAATGGCGTGACTGCGATAACTGACTTGCGGATCAAAGGCCTCAGCTGGGAAAAAGAGAACAAGACCGACGCCCAAAGCTCGAAGCCAGCGCTGACCCCAGCTTTGTCGTCGGTCCAAAAAAAGATACAAAGAGAGCCAAGCTCCACCCATCCAAAAAACCACACCGGAAGCGCCAATCAAAGAAACCTCAGCAGGCATGGCAGAAATTGCAACTAAATTGATCAATCCTCCAAAAACAAAGGCAATGAGAGGGAACACGAGGGAACCAAAATAAGCATTGAGAAAATATCCCAGAATAAAAAACAAAAATGAGTTGGAGAGAAGGTGTTTAAAATCGGCATGCAGAAAAAGCGCACTCCAAAGCCGGTACCATTCTTGGGATTGAAAAACTTTTTCTCCGCTCACTCGAAAAAGCAACTGCCACTGCGGAAATTGCTCAAATGCCAGCAGACCGGGAAGAGCCAGTATCAACAGCGACAGAAGAGTCAGATTCAAAGCTGAAGACGCTGGTCTTTGGCTGAGCCAGGTTTGCCGAACCAAAGCCTGAGGCTTGAATTTTGGAAGCTCCGAAGTCAATGGCCCGATGGGACCTCCTTGCATAGAATCTGAGCTTGCTTCGCTCTTTGTCAAGACTCAGCCAAAATGATTGTCGGAACCCTTCAAATGAACTCTAATGGGCGCATGGATCTGAAACACCAGACTGAAAACCACCCTCCTGTTCTTGTCCCTGTGGAGGCCCTGAGTGCCGAGACTCTTCAGGCTTTGATTGAATCCTTTATCCTTCGTGAGGGAACAGATTATGGTCGCCAGGAAGTCGAGCATCAAACCAAACTGGAGCAGATCAAAAGACAAATGGACAAAGGCCAAGTCAAAATCGTTTTTGACCCCAATTCGGAATCAGTGACTTTGATGACCGACCGAGATTGGAAAAGGCTTTCAACAAATCAAAACTGAAAAAATAAATTTATCGCTGATTTCGAGAGGCCAGCTCTCGTTGAGATTCGGCGAGATTGCTTCGCTGCTCATTTTGCACATTCTCCCAGATTCTCTGGCTCACAGGACCTGGCAAAAGAGATTCGATTGGACCCAATGAAGAAGGCGCAATCGATGTTGCATGATAAAGAATTTCGCCTTTGATCCCGGCTAAAATTTCACGCAGCTCTTGAGGAAGCTTGTCATTTTCGACCTGAGGGTCTTGAATCAATTGTTTGCTCACTTCAAGAGCTGTTTTTTGATCCCCGCTTTGAAGAGCCTCCATCAAAAAATCCAAAGCGGCATTTTCGCTGGTTTCGTACTGAGGATCCTGCATCAGGTGGACATTTCGCAAAGTCTCGCCCAGAGAGCGCAAAAATTCGGAGTTTTTCAAAAGCGATTTTTTCTTTTCCTGCTCAGCGGCTGTGGGAAAAGGCTTGGCTTTGATGATTTGAAGCTCTCTCAATTCAGCTTGCAAACTGGGATTGAGTCTTTCTTTTTTCACTTGAGCAGAAGTTGTTGGAACTGGAGTGAGCACCTCTGAAGACTTCTCTTCCTGTTTTTCTTCAGATTTTTTTTCCGATTTTTTTTCAGAAGAAGCCGTCGAGTTGATAGAAACGGAACTTGGGTCCTTTTTGAAAAGGACCCAAGCCGTTGCGACTAGTAATAAACCAGTCATTGGAATAATCAAAGACTTCTTCAACATCAAGGTCGTCCCTTATTTTCAAAGGCACCTCGAAAGAGGTTTTCTCGAAACAGGGCGCGATTCATAAATTTGGCGCCTTCGTTCTGGTAAAAGGCAGTCCCATTCAGATAGCCGTTCACTACCACCACATTCTTTTTCAAGTCATTGGATTTCACGAAAAGGTTGTAGACCTTGCCATGAAAAATCGTTTTCTCAATCGAGACAATAGGATCCAAGATTCCACCCAATTGCACCAAAGATTCTCCGACTTGAAAATCATGAGCCAGTTTCATCACGCCGCTTTGGGCCAAAATCGGATGATTGGGAGTGACCTTTAATTGTCCCCCGGATTTCATCGTGAAAACCAAGATTTCATGATCTTCATCAAAGAGTTCAGTGACCCAATTATCAACTGCTGATTTGGCAACAGTTTTGCTGCTCATTGAGCTTGCGCTGTGCAAAGTTCCCACCCAAGGCATCTGCTCTGTGAGAGCCTGAATAAATGAGACATTTTTCATGTTTCTCTCTTTTTGAGCCTGCGCCAAAATCATTTGATCTGGAGTTGCGCAAGAAGAGACACACACTGCTCCGATATAGGCCCCAGCTGGGGCTTGGCAAGAGGAGGTTTTCGCCTTTGGTGCAATCCATGGTTTTTTTGATTTTGGATCCATAAAAGTTGGGTACAAAAGACGAACCCCTTCGTCGATATGCAGTCCCTTGTACTGAGCCTCTGTCATCGAGCTTAAAAACTCTTTCACAGCTGGGATTTGATCCGCACATTTTTTCATCCAAGCCAATCGTCCTTTGGCCTGCTCGTTGGTCAAAGAATCGTGCGAGCATCGGTAAGGGACCAGGTCGCGACAGTAGGTTTCTTGCACCCAAGGACCTGCTGTGACTTGAGAATCGACGGCTTGAACTTGATGATCCTGGCAGGCGTAAGTGGTCGTGGTTGTGACTTCGCGGCTTTGAAGAATCACACCAATTTGATTTTTTGGACAAGTCGCACTGCTGCCCGCTTCTTCGGTACTGACTGAAGATTCCGAACGACGAACAGCTTCAGGATTTGCATCACACAGCCTTTCTACCAAAGGCGCAGAACCTGAACATCGCGAAGCTTCAGTCACTTGACCTAAATTGTCGCGGCATTCGAAAACCTGTTGCTGCTTTCCACCGCAATCGGCAGAACATGTGCTCCATTGATTGCTGGCGACGAATGAATACGTGGGGCAAAGACCAGCGGTTTTTATTTCACCTTTTCGGGTGTTCGTGGTTTGAACCGATCCATCCTGACAAACCAAATCTGAAACCAATTGATAGGTGCTTGTGATTCCCTGCTCACCAAAAGCGCAAGTCACTGCTTCCGAAGTTTCTCCGGTCACAACTCCAGTTTGAGTGCTCCCATGGGATCCGAAATCACCGCAGCCATTGTGACAGGTGAGATACTTGGCCTCATTGGATCCGGATAAAACCCCATTTTGGCAAAGCCGAGTCTGCTGCACAGATTGACAAGAATCGACCGGCGTTTTGGATGTGTAGAGAGATCGCGATTCACCATCTTTTAAATTTTCAGTGCCATTTTCAGTGGTGATTTGGCAAGACTGCCCCAAGCAAGCTCCTTCATTGATCAGGACTCGCTCTCGTGAAATCTCACTCCAGACCAGGAATTCACCTGAAATCTGACATTTCTGAGTGATCTGCTCTCGATAAGTCATGATTTTTTTGCCATCGGCTCCGCAGGCCACCTCTTCTGTGCTAGTTGCGCCCTCTTGCACTCGGCTGGCCCCCTCATTCAGACAGTGATTGGGATCATTGGGATCTGAAATCGGCCCTGGCATTTCCTCTAGATTGTCACTGACTGTAATAAAACGATGCAAAGTCAAAGATCGATTGTTTAAGAAAACCTCAGCTGTGATTTCAAAATCACCGGCAGTGGCAAAGCGATGTCCCGCCTGCGCTCCAGTGGCTGATCCAGAGCCATCACCGAAATTCCAGACAATCTGAGTCACCTGAGTTTTCAAACAGTCCGTCAGGTTCACCGAGTAAGTCACCAGTCGATCCAAGGGAACTTCGGTGGGTCCAGCAATATCCAGTTGGTCCAATGGACAAAACTGACCTTCCGGAAGCTGCAAAATGGAAATCAAATGTTGGACTGTCAAAGATTGAC
Source organism: Pseudobdellovibrionaceae bacterium (assembly GCA_041288045.1). GTDB lineage: Bacteria > Bdellovibrionota > Bdellovibrionia > Bdellovibrionales > Bdellovibrionaceae > 21-14-0-10-47-8. The sequence goes on from JBGGMM010000113.1 coordinate 13,897, forward strand.
CATTTTCATCTTTGGCTGTGACAGTGATTGTGAATGTTCCTTCAGGAAAAGCATGAGTGATAGAAGAAAGCGAATTTTCAATGGCAGATTCATCACCAAAATCCCATTGAGCTTCGGATAAGGCGACGCCCTCTGGAGATTTCAAAGTGAAAGTGAGGGGCTGATCCGCAAACCCAGCTTGCGGACCTTCAATCAAAAGAGCAGAATCGGCCACAGCAACTCGGGTTGAAATTGTCATTTCTGAAACAGATTTATTTTGATTGGCGGAAACTTCGGGTGGAAGTGCGACAGAAATAAAGTACACTCCAGATCCTTGAATTTTGGCTTTGATTTCAGAGCCTGAACCTAAATAGGTGTCACCCACTGTCCAGACGGCTTTTTGAGCTGAATCACAATTCACTCCGGGGCTGAGACTGAGAGCAGTTGCCAGTCCCGATTTGAGATTTTCTGTTCCAAGCATGCTGACATTTTGACTTTTCCCTTGTTGGCATGAAGCTGACGACTGAAGCCCTTCACTGACAGACGTGTTTTCACCTTCTCCAGGTGCGCCTGACTTCTGACAGGCTGACAGAAAAAGACTGCTGAGAATGAGAAGCCACATTGAGGTTTTCATGGAACCAACTCCTTGGTTGATTCTAGTTTGAAGCTCAAATTGGAAAATAGAAAAGGATTCCAATGAATTGCGCCATCTTGGCTGACCACGAAAAAGGCAAAAAAGAAAAGATTTAAAAAAGCGTCAAGGATTTCGTCAAAAAATGAAAAAGCCGTGATCACAATGAATCAACGGCTTTTTATGAGATATCAAATCAGTTCAATCGTCGATTAGTGAAGATTGGGATTGGTTTCGTAATCTGAACCTTCCAATTTGACGAGTTTATTGTAAATTCCCATCAACATGAAACTTGGAACCCAAAGACCCACGAAATTGGCCAGACTTTTTCGCTCTGTGAAAAGAGCCAGTCCTGCTGAAATCGCCATGCTACCGACTGCCAAACCTAAATATCCAAGCGAAGGAACTTTGGCAGTGACATTTTCAATTTTCTTTGTGACTTCACCCTCAGTTGCATGAGGGGTCGTTGCATTTGCACTGCTGCTCGTTCCGTATGAAGCTGTTTTTTCCATAAGACCTCCTGTTGACTCAACATTTGCAACGCAAATGCCACTGCTCTTTATCTGTTGTTTGCAATTGCTATCCTTCAGAAGTGGCAGATTTCCCATTTCTGAGTAATGACAGACCCAAACAGCCAGATTCTTTTAGGGCGTAGGAGCCAATTTTGAACTCGAATCTGAGACCCGATCCACAAAATGGGGTTGACCCGACATGCGAGCACAACTGGCACAACAAAAAAACTGGCCAGCCTCTTCGAGTCCATGACCTAAAATCCTCACTCCACAGTGATAGCACTTTGGCGCTAAAGCGTGAACGGCACACTCAAAGCAGTCAAAGTTTTTTTCTTGACCATCCATCGTGATAGTCATCATCTTATCGTATTGGTTTCCACAAACATCACAAACACCAATCATCAGGCACTCTCCTTTCCGTCATTTTGCTTTTGATTCAGCAACCTTGATGCCAGCCGATTCAAGCCGAAGGTTGCGCTTCGACACTGCTGTCTGGAATTTTCTCTAAAAGAACTGTTAAGACAAAAGTAGATCCCTGACCAGGGGCTGTGGCTTTGAGTAACAAATCCCCCTTCAGTGCCCGCGCCAGTTGTTGTGCAATCACCAGCCCAAGACCTGTTCCCCCATACTGCCGCTTGGTCGAAGCATCTGCTTGCGTGAAAGGCTGAAACAAGGACTCTGCCTGCTCGGGAGTCATGCCAATGCCAGTATCTGTCACGGTGATCGTCAATCGATCAAAATTCTCGTTCTCATGAGTGAGATCAAGCGCCCGAGTTTCCATTTCAACTCGCACTTCACCTTGATTCGTAAACTTAATGGCATTGCCAATCACATTGATCAGGATTTGCTTCAGACGAACCGGATCACAGAGATAACTTTGTTGCATTGAATTCTTGAAAACAGAAGAGAGCTGAATCTTTTTTTCTTCCGCTCTCTTTTGCAAAATTGAAATCACGTCCTGAATAAGCTCTTGAAGATTGAATTTTACCTTTTCAAGAACGAGTCTTTGAGCTTCAATTTTAGAAAAATCCAAAATATCGTCAATGATTCTTAAAAGCAGATGACCATTCCGGCGAATAGCTTCGCCAAATTGCTCGCGTTCCGAATCTGATATATCACTTTGAGAAATCAGATCGGCAAAACCCATCACTGCGCCCAAAGGGGTTCTGATTTCGTGGCTCATATTCGCCAAGAATCGGCTTTTTGCCAAATTGGCGGCATCAGCCTCAATACGCAGCCGATTCATTTGTTCCAATTGCTGCTTCAATTTTTTATTCTGTTGATCAATTTGCACAAAAGCTTTGACCTTGCTTCGAACCACATGCGGATCCAAGGGCTTAAATAAAAGGTCCACAGCACCCGTTTCATAGCCTTCAAAAATAAAAGACTGCTCTTGCAGGTGGGCTGTCACAAACATAATTGGCAGACCACGGAATCTTTTCACTCCGCGAATCAGCCGCGCCAGTTCAAAGCCACTGACGATCGGCATTTGTACATCCAAAACGGCCAGCGCAAAATCATGATTCATCAAAAGATTCAATGCGCGATCCGCATCCTGCGCCGAGATCACCTCAATCTCGTCGCTCTCAATCAAGCGTGTGAGAGCTTTGATATTCTCTGGTTGATCATCAACCACGAGGATGTTGGTCTTCATAAGCTCCTTTTCTCTGCATCAACCGATTGAGAAATGCTGAAATCTCGGCAAGATCTAAAATCAAGTCTGGTTGAAAGATCTTAATTGCCGATGATGGCATCATTGACAACTCTGCCGTTTGCGGCGACTGGACGATGGTTATTCCTCCTCTTTTTTTGATTTCAAACAAACCGAGTGCCCCATCTTCGTTGGCGCCAGTCAAAAGGACTCCAGTGAGAGCTTTGGCAAAAACAGAAGCTGCTGATTCGAAAAAAACATCAATCGAAGGTCTTGAAAAATGCACGGGTTCGTCCACTGAAAGCGCAAAACAGGAGTCTTTTTCAAGTAGGACATGATAACCCGGAGGACAAAGGTACACTCCGCCTTTTTCAAGAGGCATTTTATCCTCAATTTCACGCACTTTGAGCGAAGTGTATCTCTGGATACCCATTCCATGGGGACCATTCGACCTTGCCGAAAGGTGCTGAACCATGACGATAGGGATTTGAAAGTCGCCTCGCAAACTGGAAAGAATTTTTTGAAAAGCCGAAATTCCACCTGCCGATGCGCCAATGGCAATCATTTTAATTTGCATGAAGACCTTCCTTTCCCCATGCAAGATTTTCTTTCTGAAAAATTTTATGTTTCGGATCAAAGACCCGATAACTTCGGTGCAGGGAAGAAAAGCGAGTCGTCTCTTTGCTGCCAAGAACAAGAAAACCATGATAGACCAAAGAATCATGAAAAAGCCGCAGAACCCGATCCTCTAAAGTGCGATTGAAATAGATCAAAACGTTTCGACAGAGAATCAAGTGCATTTCGCGAAAGACGTGATCGGTCGCCAGGTTGTGTTCTTCGAAAAGAATGTTTTCCTTGAGTTCGTTCTGAAAATGTCCAAATCCCTTTTTCACTGTGTAATAATCCGAAGGGCTCTGAGTCCCGCCAGAGGCGGTGTAATTGTGAACATAGCTTTGAAAAGTTGAAAGCGAATACCGGCCTTCTCGGGCCATTTCGAGAGCCCGTGGATTGATGTCAGTCGCAAAAATATTGGAGCGGCTGTAAAGCCCTTCTTCTAGCAGAATGATCGCTAAACTATAAACCTCTTCACCTGTGCTACAACCGGCAACCCAGATATTCAACCGAGGATAGGTCTTTAAAATTGGAACGAGGCTTTCCCGAATGGTTTTAAAGACCAAGGGATCGCGAAAGAGCTCTGTGGTTGAAATTGTCAAAAAAGGCAGAATTTTTTCAAATAGCTCGGGATCGTTGTACACTTTTTTTAAAAAATCGAAGCCGTCTTGAAATTCGAACTTTTTAAAAATGTTCTGCAGTCTTCGACTAAATGAGGATTCTGCATACTTACGAAAATCATATCCATATTTCAGAAAGATTCCCTCTAAAATCAGTTTTTGCTCGAGAGAATCAACCGAGCTCATCTGTGCATCCTCTCAGACGAGAGCCACACTTTCAAAACAGATCGCAGATTGGCCAATTGAATGGGCTTTGGCAGATAATCGTTCGCTCCCGCTTCAAGACATTTGGCTTTGCTTTCAGGAGCTGTCTTGGCAGTTAAAGCAATAATTGGCAGGCGACTGAACTGCTTATGAGCCCGCACTCGACGGATGGCCTCAAAGCCATCCATTTTGGGCATCATCAAATCCATCAGAACGATTTCAATATCATCATCTTCTTCGAGCATTTGCAGGGCCTCAAAACCATTGCGGGCAATCCGCACGTTCAAGCCCCAGGCCTCCAAAGCGTGCGCAAGAGCAAAAACGTTTCTCAAATCATCATCCACCAGGAGCACGGTTTTTCCTTCGATTTCAGAGCCTTCCCAAAAGCTTTCTTCGGGGATTTGATTCTTATCGAAAGAATTGATATTGGCTTTTTGATTGAGAAACAGATGAACTTCGTCAACCAACCGCTCCGGTGAGCGAGCCCCTTTGATAATGATACTTTCAGAAAAACGGCGAAGCGTTTCTTCTTCTTGCTCGGTGATTTCCCTTCCTGTGTAAATCACAATCGGCGGAAGCTGGACCGCTTGAGTCCTTAAACGCTCAAGAACATCAAATCCTGAGACATCGGGAAGCTCCAAATCCAAAATGATGCAGTCGTAGTTCGCGCTTTGTATCATCTGAAGGGCTTCTCCTCCATTGGTGGCAGTCGAAACCTCGAGATTGCGTCCAGAGATCAACTGAACAATGGCATCTTTTTGCCTTTCGTTATCCTCAACCACTAAAATCTTGCGAACTTCAGGTTGCCAAATTTCTTTCAAATGATGAAAAGCCGAGCGAATCTCGGAACCCTTCAATGGTTTTTTCAATCGACCCAAAACTTCCAGACCTTCAACGCCGAGAGCCTCTGAATCTCCGGAAATGATTTGAATCGGAATGGATTTGAGATTTTCACTCAGCTTGAGGTTTTGCATGAGCTGTTTTCCACCAAGCCCTGGAAGATCCAAATCCAGGAAAATTCCCTTTGGCTGATGTTCACGCAATAAATCCAAAGCCATCTCAGCGGACGCAACGCAGATGGGCTGATATCCACCCTCTTGAGCGATTCGCGAAATCTGACGTTGGATCTGAGGTTCATCTTCGATAATGAGAATGCTCTTCATTTCAGAAGAAAGATCTTTGAGGATCATATCCATTTGAGGTCTTGTTTCGGCCGACTCTGCGGACACTGCCGGGCCGAGCGAAGGTTTTTTTTCTTCAGATTTGAGAATTTGCTCAGACAGTTGCATTGGAATTTCCAAAGTGAATCGACTGCCTTGACCCACTTCGGTTTGCAAGCTGACATTCCCCCCCAAGAGCGAAGCCAATTCTTTTGAAATTGTCAGTCCCAATCCTGTTCCACCGTAGCGGCGACTGACAGAGCTGTCCGCTTGCTCGAAAGCTTCAAAGATCAAGTCCTTCTTATTTTCTTCGATTCCAATACCTGAGTCCTGAACTGAAAAACGAATCCAGCCTTCTTTTTCTCCGGGCTCAACAATCAGTTGAACTTGTCCTTCTTGAGTGAATTTAAGGGCATTTGAAAGAAAATTTCTCAAAACCTGCTCCACCCGTTGACGATCCGTATGCATATTGGCTTCGCGAATTTCCTGAGACAGCTGAATTTCGAATTTCAGATTTTTTGATTGAAACTGCAGCTCAAAGGTTTTTTGCAAATGATCCGCCAGGGATTGAACAGTGAATTTTTCCGGTCGCAAATTGAGTTTTTGGGCATCCATTTTTGAGAGGTCCAAAATATCATTGATCAAACTCAAAAGATCATGACCCGCACCATAAATTGACTGAGCGAATTCTTGCTGCTGGGGAGAAAGATTTTTTTCTTTGTTCTCAATGAGGAGCGAAGTCAGAATCAAGAGACTGTTGAGGGGGGTTCGCAGCTCATGTGACATTTTGGCCAGAAAATCGGATTTATACTGATTGGCCTTGGTCAAATCAAGGGCCCGCCTTTCGGCGATCCTTTTTGCCAAATCCAGCTCTTCAGTTTTATTTTTTAAGACCTGTTGCTGCTCTTCCAGCAGTCTGGCCTGCTCGGAAAGTTCGTCATTGCTTGAGCGAAGCTCTTCTTGTTGGGCCTGAAGCTCCTCGGTCTGCTGCTCAAGCTCTTCGTTGTTGGCCCTGAGCTCTTCTTGCTGGCTTTTGAGCTCTTCGCTTTGCTCTTGAGTTTTTTCCAGCAGGTTTTGCAATCGCTCTCGCCAAAGCGCCGAATTCAAGCCACTGGCAATGATCAATCTCTGTCTTTCCAAAAGCTTTGATTCTTGCTCTGACAGCTGGCTGAAAAATGCAATTTCCATCACACCGAGTTTTTGCCCTTCAAATTTCAATGGCACGAAGACCAGAAATTTCGGGGGCGCTTTGCCAAGTGTCGAAGAGACCATCAGATAGTTTTCAGGAATATCGCTGACCTGCCAAATGTCATCTCGCCGAAAAGCTTCGCCGATCAATCCCTCCCCCATTTTCACTTTCCGAGGCGAGGTCAAATTCGAGTGGTCTTCAGCGAAGCTGCTCAAATGGAGAAGCTGAGAATCTTCATGCAGATAAAGATTGGCGGCGGTCAGCGGAAGGTCAGTCGAAAGTTTTTGCAGGATATGTTGTGAAATTTCTTTTAATGGAAGAGGTTTTGCTAATTCTTGAGCCAGTTCGGCCACAAGCTTTTGAATTTCGGCTTCTTCTGCCTGCAGTGCCGAGACAGCCTGAGCCCGCCGCTGATTCCTCCAAATCTGAGTCAAAGACCAAGTGATAATCAGAATACTGGCGAAAGTTGTGAGGATCAGGGCGATATGAAAATTTCTCTGAGAATTGAAAGCTCTTTCATCGCGAAGGAGCAGCAGCCGTTCTTCTTCGGCTTTCAAATTGCTCAATTGATGGCGAAGGTTCTCCATGAGAGCCTGCCCGGTTCGAAATATCGGATGGCCTTCAAATTTTTCGCCTGGATTTGAAGACAAAATCAGTTGATGAATTTTTTCAAGTGCCTGCATGCGGGACCGCAGAGCCAGCTCGACCGAGGCCAGCACAGTTTCTTGATTTCCATTGTCTTGGACGAGATTCCGAACTTTATATAAATGCTCCCAAGCTTCGACTTGTCCCCGCTGAAACTCCTCGAAAGATGTGGTTTCTCGATTCAAAACAAAGCCGCGGATTCCAGCTTCGGACTCTTTCACAGAGGAGTAAATTAAATCGATTTCATGAATGACCTGATCGGAATGGCGAATCCAATCTTGATGGGCCCGAACAGTATTAAAGTTATACCAGAGAAATCCAGCATTGGATAACAAAAGAGCACTTGCTAAAAGCGCATAAGGACTGACACTTAAAAATTTCATTGAGCCACGAATTCGCATAAACCTCATGACTAAGAAAGTTCAAGGATTTCATTCAACTCACTTTCAATTCCACGAACAGTCCGCTCCAATTTGGGATCCTTCACAACCGATGAAGCAATTCTGAAAAAATGGCTTTCCAATCCTTGAAGCGTAAAATCCTCTTCTTGATCGCGCAAAACAATCACTGGGATTTTTCCGATTTCAATCAGTGAATTTTCCAGAAGTGGCTCCATATAATTTTCAGCTTCCGTGAGAGCCTGATAGGGATTGAGCTTACTGTCCAAGACAAGCACATCAAAAGAATCATGGGTCATCCGACTGAGGGCTTGATAGGGATTTTTCACCACTTCGACTTCGACATCCAGGTGGTGTCGAATGAGCGAAGCCAGCAGCTGTGAAAAATCCCAGTCTTCTTCAATCAAGAGAATGCGTTTTTTGCCGAGGTGGAAAAACTCATCCTCTTGAAAATGCGGATGAACTCCATTCATGGTAAATTCTGTGGCCATGAATTCCAAATTTCATCTCCTTCTTTTCATTTTCTTTTTTCATTTTGACTTCAAATCAAGGCAGACTGCGCGGAGTCTTTCCACCGAGAACGCCGGCCAAAAATGAAATGACGGCTAAAGCGAGAAAGGCAATGAGCAAAGTCCGCCCAATGTCCATTGACACTCCAGCAAATCCGGTGGCTCCGAAGATGATGGCAATCAAACCCAAAACGAAAAACACAATGGCTGCGCGTAGCATGACGAACCCCTTTCGTGAGAGTTGAGTTCTTGACTTAATCTGCACTCTCGCAATTCTTGGGCCAGTCTTCAGATGCGTAAAAATTCACCATGGCACGTGGCAAAAATGGGAACGGGGCAATAATCATTTTGCTTGGGGAAAATCTCCACTTCCCGTATAACTAGTTCCCAGAGGTGAAGCATGTCGAAAATTTTGGTGATTGAAGATGATCTCGATGTTCAAGAAATGATTCTCGCTTTCTTCCGCCAGAAGGGTTTCGAAGGTGTTGGCTACGACAATCCAGAAACCGCTCTCAAAGATTTCGCTAAAGAGAAATTAAAAGTCGATGTGATCATCACGGATCTCAAGCTTCCCTCGATGTCTGGGATTGACTTCATTCGCAAATTTAAAGACGGCGGTGTCGACATTCCAATCATTGTTGCGACTTCGAACCGCTCTGTTGAAACTGCCATAGAAGCGATTCAAGTTGGCGCTTTTGATTTTGTCGTCAAGCCTCTTCACTTTCCCCAGCTTTTGGTTTCAGTTGAAAGAGCGCTGCACTTTTCCAAACTCAAAAATGAAAATCAGACACTGAAAGCGGCAATTCACACCAAAGAAGGGACCAACCTTCAATCCATCATTGGCAAAAGTCCGAATTTTCTCAAAGCTCTGGACCTCGCAAAGCGTGTGGCCAGCAGCCATTCCAATGTTTTTATCTGTGGTGAAAGCGGAACTGGAAAAGAAGTGATCGCCAGAACGATTCACAATATCAGCTCACGGGCAAAGATGCCGTTTCTGGCAATCAACTGCTCGGCTATTCCTGAAAACTTGCTGGAATCCGAACTGTTTGGTTATGCCAAAGGAGCTTTTACTGGGGCCGCCGAAAAGAAAATCGGTCTGTTTGAAGAAGCCGAGGGTGGCACTTTGTTCCTGGATGAAATCGGCGACATGAATGTGCAGCTCCAGGCGAAGCTTTTGCGGGTTTTGCAAGAGCGTAAGATCAAGCGAATTGGCGAAAATCAGCTCCGCGATATCGACGTTCGAATCATTTCAGCAACCCATAAAGATCTCAAAAAAGAAATGCAGGAGCATCGATTTCGCGAAGATCTTTTCTTTCGATTGAATGTCATTCCAATTTATATTCCACCATTGCGCGAACGGATCGAGGATGTGATTCCTCTGGCAGAATTCTTTTTAAAGAAATATTCGGCGCTGAATCACGTTCCAATGAAGGGATTTGCCAAACCTGCACTTGAAAAACTTTTGCGCAATTCATGGAAGGGCAATGTTCGTGAATTGGAGAACACGATCGAAAGAGCGGTTGTGCTTTCGCAGGGACGGATGATCGAATCAGATGATCTTTTGGATTTCTTCGAAAGCGCCCCCAGCAGCATCAATTCCGATCAGTTGTTTGACGTGAAATCCCTGAGTGGCGAAGACGTCATGCCAGCGGATCGAATGATGAAGCTTTATATCAAACATGTTCTGGAAAAAAACAGCTGGGCCAAAGAAAAAACCGCCAAGGATTTAGAAATCGACCGCAAGACTCTTTATCGAAAACTTCAAGAGATGAGAGCCGAGAACATGATCTAGGTCATGTTCGCTCTGAATTGAAAGGAAAAAAGATGGATCTTGATTTCATCGATCACGAGGCCAAAGAAAGATACACTTCCCGTCGCCAGATGGATCTGCTTCGCTGCCGTGAGTGCATGAAGCGAAATGACCTTTCCGAAATTGAAACGATCGGCCACAATTTGAAAGGCAATGGCATTTCCTTTGGCTTTCCAGAACTCTCTCGACTGGGTGAAGAAATGGAAAATTCGGCTAAAAATTCCGATCATTCCCAAGTGCAAAAATTAATCGATCGATTTGAAGAGTGGCTTTCTGAGCATTTAAATACTCAGAAAGCCCCTCAGGTCAGACCAAACGATCTTTCGCTGAATTGACATCCGTGCGAGAATCTTCTGGATTTTTGTTCAACTGATTCTGCATCTGGACATCGGGATTGCGCCAGTTTGGATCGGCTTCGTCATAGCGTCTGGGTTCATCGGCTTTGCGATCCTCATTATTGGCCAGATCGTCTGATTTTCCTGGCTGTCCCTGGTTGGGAGTGACAGGCTTTGGATTTTGATTCTGCTGATTTTGATTGGGCTTTTGCCCGGGTTGTTGTTCTTGGGGCATTGGAACCTCCTTGTTATTTCAGTTTAATGAAAACCATTGCTGAAGAGTTTCGTGATGAATCGTCCACTGCCGCCAAACGATTTTTGACAGTGGAGTCTTGTGTATTTAAAAAATTGGCAAAGGCATTCGGTTTTTCAGCCATATTGTGAACATTAACATCCGCATTTGGCTCCATGCGATCAATGTATTTTTCAATATTCTCACCGCGCTCTTCCGCCAGTTCAATTTGCTCTGTCGAAAGTTTTGCGCCTTCGGCTTTCGGCAAAGCTTGATCCGACCAGACGGCCACGTCAACGGCTGCAACCTCTCCCTGTTTTTTAGCCGCCATCAGAGCTTTGTTGATTTCAGCTGTTGCTTCAGGGCTGAGTCCCTTTCTTCCGGGTTCAAATGCAATAGTGGAAACAATGTTGCGATCCAAAGCCATCGCGGCCTGCTCGCTGGAAGATGGAGCGATTGCTCCAGGCGCTTGGACTTGAGCTTGATCCTTGGGAATCACTTCCGTTTTATTGCCACTGGTGGAACAGGCAGAAAGAAAACAAGCGAATAGAAAATAGATCAGTTGAAATTTCATCTTAAACATACCAAGGCCTCCTTCATTCCATTTTTAAATGGCAAAGAGAGTGCCATCCTGAAGTCAAATCCATCCAACCCTCAGCACTTCGCAAGCGGGGTAAATTGCCCGTTGCGCCTCAACAAGCAAGATGGACATTTCAAAACCTTTGCGCTAGTTCTGAGGACCTTCCAAGAACTGAGGTCGAATCCATGCTGAGAATTCCAGTCCAGAAATGCGTTCAAGGAAAAACCAAACCCAATTCCCAAAGCTTGGGTTTTGGCCAGTATTTTACCGATCACCTTTTTCAAGTGAAATACTCCAGCCAAAATGGATGGCATGAGCCTCAAGTGATTCCCTATGGGAACTTTCAAATTGATCCTGGAGCTTCTGTTCTCCATTACGGACAAGCTCTGTTTGAGGGAATGAAAGCTTTTCGCTTGAAAGATGGGGGCATTGGTCTTTTCAGGCCAGATTACAATTGCCGGCGTTTGCAAGCGGGAGCCAACCGCCTTTGCATGCAAGCTCCACCAGCCGAATTGATGATGGCAGGGATCAAAGAACTGATCAAAGTCGATGCGGATTGGATCCCAAAAGATCGTGGCTGCTCGCTTTACATTCGACCCACGCTGATTGGCACCGAGGCTTTTTTAGGTGTTCGCCCTTCGAATGAATATTTGTTTTATGTGATCCTGTCGCCAGTCAGCTCTTACTACAAAGAAGGTCTCAATCCGATTTCGATCTGGGTTGAGGAAAAATATGTTCGGGCCGCTCCAGGCGGCTTAGGCGCAACCAAAGCCGGCGCTAACTATGCAGCTAGTCTGCTGGCCGCCCTTGAGGCGAAGAGCCATGGTTATGCTCAAGTGCTCTGGCTCGATGTTCATCATCAGTACATCGAAGAAGTCGGCACGATGAATGTTTTCTTTGTGATTGATGATGAAGTCATCACCCCTTCTTTGGATGGAACGATTTTAGCTGGTGGAGTCCGCGATTCTGCCATTCAACTGATGAGATCATGGGGACTGAAAGTCAGCGAACGAAAGCTAGCCATGCAAGAAGTTCTCTCCGCGCTGCAATCCGGTCGACTGAAAGAAGCCTTCGGAACAGGCACGGCCGCAGTGGTGTCACCCATGGGTGAGCTCTATTATCAAGGAAAGCAGTGGGTTCTCAACGAAAAGAAAATCGGACCTTTGGCTCAAAAGCTGTATCAGGAAATCACGGCGATTCAGTACGGGGAAGCGACTGATTCTTGGGGATGGATTGAACGACTTTAAAAGTCTTCATAGACCATCCGTCTTTGCAGATCCATGGTCAGACCCAAAAGTCGGTTTTTAAGCCCTGGCGTGAAATCCACAAATTCAATCCCAAAATGCTCAACGATCACTCCGCGATGGACGGCCTGCTGGGAGTGTTTCACTTCGCAAATCACATCCACTGTTTTTCGATTGCCGAAATTGAGAACCGCCTTAAAGCGGCTTCCCATTTGAATCCCCGGATTGCTCGTATTTCCAAGAGCTGGGATTGGTGACTCGACAGTGGAAAAGAAAATGCGAGCGCCTCCGGCTGAGACGTCGGCAATTTGTGCCACTGAATAAACGGACTTTCCATTCAGTTCGGTGATCGCCATGTAAAGCCCAAAAGAAGCTTGGACATGCAAGCGGACCGTGGCCCTTCTTTGCAGCTTAAAGACATCACAGGTTGTTTCAAACACTCCTTCTTCGCCACTGATGTTCATCGCCGCTTGGAAAAAGAAACGATCAGCTCCGATTGAAAAGTTGCCGAGAACATTGGTGTCAGATTTGGGAGCTTGATCGATGGCGCGAATCCAGCCTTGAATGTGTTGGTCTTTGACAATGGCAGAGGGGCGAAAATAAAAAAGAGAGTCGTCCTCCCCTTTGCAGACCATTTCTCCTTTTTCAAGAAGAAGATCTTCGAATAATTTCTTTCTCTCGACCAAGGACCTGACTTTTTCAAAAGGGGTTTTTGCCGTCATAGTTGAATTGTTTAGCGAGCCTCTAAAAAAGGCAAGTTGATTGTCGTCAAGATTCTCTTTCCCGATCTTTTCGGAATCTCTGCCAGGCCACTTTTTCAAATTCGACTGCTAAGAGCAGATTTTGACTGAGAAGACGGTAAAAGGATTCATAGGGGATTTCAAGCACGATCGCCTCTGTTTGCGCTCGAACGGTGGCGGTTCGCCTGCCTTGACTGACCATCAAAGCCATTTCACCAAAGCAATCTCCTTGCCCCAACACTCGCACTGGCTGGCCCTCTTTGGTTACCACCAAGGAACCTTGAACGATGATGTAGCAGTGCTCGCCCAGATCGCCTTCACGACAGATCACTTCATTCTGAGGAACAGTGCGGATTTGGCCGGCAAAGACCAAAGCATCAAAACAATCATCGGGAATGCCACGAAAAATTTCAGATTTTAAAAGTGCGTGAATCACCCACAAGCGTTTGTGCAATTGCCGAGCTGAGTCCTTCTGGATCAAAGGATCGAAAACTTCGGGCAAGTATTTCAGTCTGACGACCTGGCATTGGCCTTCGCTGATCACATCGGCGGTGCGTGGCTCGCCAAGAAAAAAACCGACTTCGCCAAACACACTGCCCTCACTGAGAGTCGCAACTCTTCGCGGCTTCGGGTAATTGCCACGCTTGATGATGGAAGCTTGTCCTTTTAAAAGCACGAAAAGACTTCTTTGCACTTGACCCTGCTGACAGATGGCAATGCCTGAGGGGGCTTCGATGATTTTCATATGGCCGAGGAAAATTTCAAGCAGGCCGGGATCCAAAGATCGCATGAAAGGAATTTTTTGCAGTTCATTTCGGACTTCAACTGGAGGTGCTGTTTCTTGAGAGAATATTTTTTTGATCTGATCCCAAAAATGCGGACTTGGAGGCTCATCGATTTCATAAAAATAATCGGCAAATCCCTGATTGCGTAAAAGCCCCTCACGCAAAAGGAAATTCAAAAGGTGATAAAGACCGACAAAGGAAATCAGAATTTTTTGCGCCAAAAAGCCATTGACCAGCTTTTCAATGCTGGTGGATTTCTGCATTTGCTTGAGGATTTCAATTTGCTGGGCATTGAGAGTGAGAGTTTCTTTTGTGTTCAGTCCAATGATTTGCCCGCTCATTCCGATCTGCTCAAGATTTAAAGGAGCCAGATCTAATAATTCGTTTTCAATTTTCATAAAGACCTACTTTTTGTATTGCTTCCCAGGACAAACGCGCTCGGGTTTGCACCATGGGATCTGGATCGTTCAGATAATTGGGGATTTCAAAAACGAGACTGCGAAGAAAAGAATTGGCTTTTAGATACACCAAATCGCGATCCGAGTGGTATTCCACCAAAGCGGCGATCAGATAAAGGCCACTGGCTTTAGCTCTTGGCCTTGGCGAAGAAAGAAAATCTCGCACTTTTTTGAACAGGTTTTCGTCAAAATCGATTCTGCCTGACACCAACACAGCGTCGGCTGCCAGCCGGTTGGAAGGTGAATTCATTTTCTCTGGCAGGTCTTCGATATCAAAATCAAAGAAGGCCTGGACGATCAGGGAATTGGCTTGGACGCGCAGATCTTTCGCTGTTTGGCATTTGCGGATGGCATTTTCAATTTCAGAATCCAGCTGCTCTTTTTGCAATAGATTTTGACTGAGCGCCATGACCGATGCCAGTCTTCGGGATTCTGGTTTTTTATTTTCTCCCATTTTGAGGCAAGCGCTGAGAAGGTCGGTGTAAGCGCGAACGACTTCGTCACTGGCCAGTCCGACTTTCATGGAGCGAAGCGGAGCGATCAGAGAGAAAAAAGAGGAGTCCTCTTCTTCATGCAAAAGGAAATAGAGCTTTTGCAGAATTCCCACGAGGTCTTGATCACTGCGATAGGCTTCGGCAACGTGGGGAAGCGGAAATTGCTCAAAGGCTTTCACGAGTGGCGTGAATTTTTTGATTTCGACGATATGCGATTCGGTTTGGAAACCTTTGAACACAGTGGTGCGATTGTCTGAAGCCTGACAGTAGGGGGAGAGTTCCTTCAGAGAGTCGGCGTAGGCGACCAGGATGTTGTCGTTTTTCTCGGTCACCTGTCCGAGCATTCGCACTGATTCGATCAGTGGCAATCCGCTGAAAGAGTAGCCCTGATCCAATTTCACGAACTGCAAGGAGCCTGAAACCAAGCTGGCTTTCAAACGCAGGCCGTTGGGAAGTCCGGGGCTCACCAATCTTTCGGCCATTTCAAAAAGACTTCGGATAGCACGTAGAGCTCGCACACTGGATGGCAAAACTCCATTTTCCTTAAACAGGAAAATGATTTCATCACCGACGTACTGGTAGATGAGACCCCCGTGATAGCGCTCAATCAGATCCCTCGAGGTTTGAAAATAGAGATTGAGGATGTGCAAAAGCTCATCCGGTTTTTTCTGAAGCACCAGCTGCGTGTAACCATTCAAATCAATTCGCGCCAAAGTGCAGGGAAATTCATAGGGCGGCCGCTGCCCTGATCGAATCTCGGCGCGAACCGCCGGCGCCAGCGAGCTTGCCAGCAAGAGATTGTCTTTACGCAATCCCTCCGTGGCGCGCTCAAAGCCCTTGGTGGCTTGAAGCAGGATATCCCCTTCTTTCGAGCGGGATTGAATCTTTGAGAGGTTTGAGCGGGTCCGGGTTTGAAGCGCTTTGGAAAGCTGAACGATGTCTTTTAAAATCAGATAGACAATGAGAAACACCATGGTGGTGACCAGTACCAGATCCTGAATGATGGCTTGCTTGCGAGCTTGCAGTTGGCGCCACAGAAAAGTTCCTTCGGCTTTGTTGATGCCGATGGTGATTTTGTAATCGTACACCGCGAGGGCTTTGAAAGCGAAGTCATCGGATTCAACGAAATCATCGGTGACTTTGTAATCGTGATTGATGCCTTGAAGGTCCTCGTTTTTGTTATAAAACCCGAGCACTTCATCGTTTTTACGCAAAAGAAAGAAATCAAATTCGCCAAGCTCTCGCGCTGTCTGCAAGCGTGGCAAAAGAGCTTGAGAATTTCGATTCATCAGAAAATGAGCCGAAAGGTCTAGGTAAAAATTAGCGATTTTCTTTCGTCGCTCTGTTTCACGCTGATAAGAATCGCGGGATTGGTAAATGTACATGCC
>JBGGMM010000114.1:0-10653 GCA_041288045.1 Pseudobdellovibrionaceae bacterium
TCATGTTGATTTGAGGATTTCTGAAATCAAAGATGTGCAAATCGGAGATGGTTATTTATCATTCGTTGTTCTTTCAGAGGAAATTGGCGGTTTGATCCGCTTTTCATTTTATAATACGAAAAGTTATTTCCAAGACCTAGCAGAGACGAACAAGGGATTGTCAGCTTATCAGGCCAAAATTTATTTTCCTGAAGATGAAAAGCTATTTGGCTATTTTTCTGCTCAAAAGCCATTGCTCCCTTCTTATGAGACTTCAAAGCAGGTGATCAATGACCGCCGAAGCCTGATTCATCGGTTCAATCCCAGCCGAAGCACTGTTGAATTTCGATTGAATCATGAAGCTCCAGAGTGGATGGATGACATTGTCAAGCAAGCAGCTGCCGGATGGAATGCGACTTTCAAGGATGTTGGTCTGAAAATGCGAGTCCATGTTTTGGATGAATCGGGAAAAGTCTTGCGCGGAAACCCTGGTGATCTTCGCTACAGCTCAATCAATATCTATGACGAAGTTGATGGAGGTGGTCAATGGGGAGGATATGGCCCTCAATTGGTCGATCCTGATACTGGTGAAATTATTATGGCGACATCGAATATGAATGTTCAAGACAGCGTTGGTGGGACGCAGGGTCTTTTGAATTCCTATTTACTATCCGCCAAAGGCGATCTGGATCAAAAATTCATTTTAGGATTGCCTCTGCCGTCTCTGGAAGCTGTTGCCAATGTGGCTGAAAAAACTCTCAACTTCGTCGGTGATCGTTTGGGTCTTTCATTGCTAAAAAGTCTTGGATCAAAGGTCAATGTCACTTATGACTCAGTCGCCAAAGATTTTATCAAAAATCTGAAAACGGCTGGCGGGTCTTCACAGCAAAAAATCAA
The DNA here is from genome assembly GCA_041288045.1 of Pseudobdellovibrionaceae bacterium. GTDB lineage: Bacteria > Bdellovibrionota > Bdellovibrionia > Bdellovibrionales > Bdellovibrionaceae > 21-14-0-10-47-8. Next base: position 877 of record JBGGMM010000114.1, read on the forward strand.
TTTTAGCAATCAGGTCTTTTTTGAAACGCCCTTCCGCAATTTGAATGGCAACATCATCAATCAAGTTGAAGCTGTTTGCCCCGAGCTGAAGACCTATGCCGAGTCAGTGAAAGCTGATCGCAAAAATGAAAATCTGGAAAACGAAATCAAAATGGTCAAAGAATGTGCTGTTGAAATTTCAAAGCCTTTTATTTTGTCCGTTCTTTTACATGAAATGGGACATAACTTCGGACTTCGTCACAATTTCTATGGGTCTACCGATCGCGAAAATTTCTACGGCCCGGTTGAAATGAAATTGAATGGCAAGACCGTCAAGACACAATGGATGTCGAGCAGCGTGATGGATTATATGACTTTGAATTACCACAATATGACTCAGCCAGGTCTGTATGACACTGCGGCCATTCGATGGGGCTATACGGATCAAATTAAAAAGCTGGATAACAGTTTGCTCAAGGTGGATCCTAGCAAATCAACCAACTTACAGATTCGCGATCTGATTCAAAATCGACAGGTGAGAAAATTTAAGTACTGCACGGATGAAGATGTCGATGTGACAGCGAAAGACCCAATGTGTGCCCGAATGGACGCAGGATTGAATCCAATTGAAATCGTTTCTAATCTGATCAACCAATATGATGCCAGCATTGCTATTTCAAATCATCGCCACGGTAAGGCCAAGGTTTGGAGCCAGCCTACTTTAGCCTATGATCGCTTTGTTCGATATGTCATTCCCATGAAGCGCTTCTATGAACAATGGCGATTGATTTTGGCAGCTGAAGCCGGTTCGGGAAATGAATATTTGGAAGCCTACGACGATGAAGCGAAATTCTCTGATCTGGTCGAGCGCGCCGAAAAGGAAAATGAGTTGAGAAAGCAATATCACCAAGCTGCTGATATGGTTTTCAATTTTTTAACTCGGATCGCCTTTCAGGCAGATTATTCCTGTGTGGCGAAACGTCTTATTGATGGCAATGAGAAATACCAGCTTTTCTCTTTCAATCAAGTTCAGGCAGATATTTTTAATATCAGTCAACAGACAGTGACGAAATGCCAAGATCAGGCAGTTCGAGACTATTTGAAATCGAAAAAACAAGCGACACTCGAGGCTTGGGGTGGAGTCACATTTGACAATATCTATCATGACCTCGATCAAAAGCGAACGGATCCTACAAACTACAGTGAAATTGACAATCCCGAGGTCGTGGGAATCGCCTTGGATCGCTACCTTGCTCTGATTATGCTGGTCGAAAGAAATCAGTTGTTGCAACCGGTGAGAGCCAATCATTTTGCGCCTAATTTTGTGGATCAACCTAATTACCGAAGAATGCTGAATCAAAAAATAAGCACTCGATTGGTTAAGGGAACAAGTCTCGAAGATATTGGACTGAGCTCGGTTTTAGGAACCAAAATTTCTGAATCCTACAGCTCTAATTTCGTGAGTGAAAAGCCGATCCTGTCTGACCTGATGTCCATGTTGAAGTACGGGTTGGTCATTCCAGGAAAGCCCGATGTGAACAGCAAGCGATTGGAAAAATACGCGGTGAACCAAGCTTTCTTTATGAATGCCTCAGCTAATGCCGAATGCATTACTTTCCGCGGAAATCGGCTCTGTGCCACTGAAGCCAATTCAGAAGCCCTGCGTTTGATCCGAGAACTCAACCGCCTAGAGGAGCTGAAGACTGCATGGAAAATGGATGGCCGCTCTGTGGGCATTTTCCTTGAGACTGCAAAAGAATTCATTCCTGAAAATGGCAAGGGTCTGGAACTTCAGATGATTACAATTGAAAAATTTTACACCAAATTGAAAAGAGCTGGATCCATCGATTCTCAAGTCGCCGAAGATCTGGAAAATTTGAAGTCCGTTTTTTCACCTGAGATTGAACTCAAGACTCGAGCAATTGATAGGGACTTGAAAAAATTAGAGCAAGAAAACATCAGCCAAGAAGAAATTCGCGCCAAACAAGACGAACTTAAAAAGACCACTTTCGGATCCATGGCCCAGAAAGTAGGACTGATCGGCTACCAAGGAATCGACCAAGAAACTCTGAAGGCTCGAGTCGATAATTTCGTCAAAGAAATCAAATCCAACTACGAGCTCTACCAAGCCGACCCGCGTGAAATCGATGCCCAGATCGACATCTTGCTCAGCGCTCTGCTCGCGGATTAAGTGGGTACCCGGGTACCCCCAAAGGTTAAGATCTTGTTCAGCTCGTCAGAACAGTCTAAAATCTTTGACTGTTTTCCAAGGACAGTATTTAAAACAGGCATGCCTGCGGACGTCCTATACATAGATGATTGCCAAGAGCTTAGAGAAATTATCCCCGAACTGATCCGCTATAACTTGAATCGGACTTGCTTGAGCCTTTCTGGCCTGAGCCAGATCAAAGAAAAGTTCTCGAGCGGCCATTCGTGCAAAGTGGTCATTCTGGATATTGATTTAGGCCCCGGTCAACCTTCTGGCATTGACATTTTTCAGTGGCTGCAATCCCAGGGCTTTAAAGGAAAAATGTTTTTTTTGACGGGCCATGGGATGTCTCATCCCTTTTCGCAGGAGGCGAAAAAGCTTGGCATCCAAATCTTTGAAAAACCACTTCATTCAAAAATTCTGCTCGAGTCCGTTCGCCAGGGCCTCGATCTCAATGTGGCCGGGTGACTTGCTTGGGAAAATTACTCTTCAATAAGAGTTTTTGGCAATCCAGTCATGAAATGTGGATGATCACCATGTTTCAAATTTTCCTGTTGATTACTTTTTCTCCGCTCATTGCTTTGGTGCTGTGGAAATCCATCCCTCAAATTTCTTATGTCTATATCGTGACACTTTTCATTGGCTTGGTTCATCTTTGGATTCTTTGGCTCTTCAGAAGTCACAAGTTAATGGCTTTGAGTTCACTTATTTATTCTCTCAATGTAGTTGTCGCCGGCATTGGTGTTTGGATCAATCAGAACACTTGGATTGATTCTCAATTGAGTTTCCAACCCTTTACGGGGTTTAAGCTTTTCGCCATTGTTGTTGCTTTCCAAGCTCCGCCCCTGCGCAAAGTTGGCTGGTTCTGCTTGATTTTCTTACTGCTCACTCCAGGACTGCAGTACTTCTTATGGCCCGACTGGAAAAGAAATCTTGTTGGCGTGCAAGAGACCTGGACCACATTTCTCGTCGTGACCTTTGCGGGTATTCTTTATGAACAACGTCTTCAATTTCAAAAAATATCCGAGCGACGGTTTCGTTTAGAAGCTTCGGAAAAAGAACTGAAAAAGTATGCCCATCTGCTTCTCGGCGCCCGCCATTTATTGAATTCCCCTTTACAAGTGATTCATTCAACAACAGAACTGATCCTCATCAAGCATCCCGAAACCAAACCTCTCGTGGACCGAATGCAAAATTCTTTCATCTCAATAGCCGCCATCAATCACCACCTGGCAATCAGCGAAAGCCGAATTCAATGGAAAGAAGTGCAACTCCCGAACAATCTCGAAGAACTCAAATCTGAAGTGGATTCAATTTTTCCAAAGTTGTAGATAGGTCATTTCTATTTTCGAATCTTCTCGGCCGCCGATGGCATCGCTGTGAAAATAGAAAATGGAGAATAGAGGAAATTTTGCTCGCGCAAAATTTGGCGGAGAGGGCGAGATTCGAACTCGCGTTACCTTTTGACGGGTAAACTCGCTTTCCAAGCGAGCGGATTCAACCACTCTCCCACCTCTCCGTGGTCTGAGGATTCACTTGTTGAGGCCCAGATCTAACGGATTCTCCCCTGACAATCAAGCCAGGGGTTTTGAAAACCTGATTTTGCAATGCTTCCAATATTCTAAGGTCAGTGGAAATGATGAAGGCCTACATATTCGGCTTCAGCGATGATGTGCCCTTGCATGGCCGCTAAAACCTCTTCCTTTGAAAGACCAGCAGGAAGGCCCAGCTTCATATCCAAAGCATAGAGCTTGAAATGATAGTGATGGGTTTTTCCAGGAGGGGGATTGGGACCCTTGTAGCCTATTTCGTGATAGGAATTCTCCCCTTGTAGGTACTCGACACCGTTGCTCTTCTCGGCTGGCACTCCGGCTGGCAGTTTTCCTCGGCTTGGATCGATGTTGTAGACAACCCAATGAGTGAAAGGATCAACTCCGGAGGCATCTGGATCCTCGCAAATGAGCACCAATTCTCGGGCCTCATCGGGAACACCACTCCAATACATTGGGGGAGAAATGTCCCTGCCGTGGCCTGTGTACTCTTCAGGAATTGTACTTTCATTTTTAAAGACAGGGCTTTCAATTTTAAAGAAATCTAAGCTCATAGAGACCTCCGCTTGCGCTTTAACAAAAAAGCTTTCGGCTCTTTCTTGTTTCGGAACTAAAGAAGGCAAAAACCAAGCCATGCCTTCATTTTAAATCCTTGTTCTCATGATGAGATTTGCTTACTTTGAGTCATGGCATGGATTTATCTTTTGATCGCTGGTCTGCTCGAGATCGCTTGGGCTATTGGCATGAAACAATCCGAAGGCTTTACCAAACTGATTCCCAGTTTGTGGACCATCGGACTCATGATCCTGAGTTTTGGTCTACTCTCGCAAGCTGTCCGAGTCCTTCCGATTGGAACCGGTTACGCCATTTGGACTGGGATCGGCGCCGTCGGCACAGCCATCGCTGGCATTTTATTTTTCGGTGAATCCAAAGATCTTCTGCGGATTGGATTTATTCTTTTCATTCTGATTGGAATTATCGGCCTGAAGTGGACTGCCAAATCCTAGAAAATCATTTCAGATTTTCAATCTGATCCAAAATGACTTTTCGATATTTGCGATTTTCAACCCAAAACAAATCCCCATGATGTCCTTGAGGCACGGAAATAAAGGTCTTTGGCTCTTTGGCGTCTTTAAAAACCCGCTCGCCATGCTCAAATTCAACCACACGGTCTTGCTCACCATGCATGACAATCAAAGAGACAGGCGAAATCTCTTCAACATCAGGAGCCCACTGATCACTGAGAACCACATAGGCAAAGGGTTGAGCCAACCAAGTCAGCCAATGCTGAGCCATTTTTTTTCGTGCAATTCTTTGAAATGATGAAAAAGTCCCGTCAGCAATCATCACCTTGATTGGAGTCTTCTGTTTCACTTCTTGAACCACTCGAAGCGCCACAGCACCACCCATACTTTGCCCATAGACGATCAAGGGATTGGGATCTTTGTTTTCATGCACCCAGTGCAATGCCTCACGCCCCGTATCCACATTGCTTCCTGGACTCGGCTTGCCATCAGACTCCCCATACCCCGGATAATCAAAAATAAAATAATTGTATCCTGACTCTGGAAGCCAGGCCATCGAAGCAAAATGAGTCGTGATATTTTCAGCATTGCCGTGAAAAAAGACAAACGTCCCTTTGGCGGGCTTGATTTTGGATTCAAACCACCAGCCGTGAATTTTTGTTCCTTCTCGATTTGAAAAGTAAATATCTTCAGGACTGAGATTGAATTTTTTAGGATCGAAGAATTTTTCTTTGCGTGGATAATAAAGAAGCGAGGAACAAGCAAGTAATGAAAAGGCCAAAACACCCAACATCCATTTTCTCATGGATGCGAAACGACTTTCTGCGAAATTTGGCCAAAGAGATTCTCCCCTTTTTCATTTTCCATCCAAATTTCAATTGTGTCCCCAACCTTCATAAACGGAGTCACTGCTTTCCCTTGAGCGATCTGCTCAAGCGTTCGCTTCTCTGCCAGACAACTGGATCCCACTGTGGAATCTTCATTAGCCACTGTCCCACTGCCAATCAAAGTTCCAGCCACAAGGTTTCGAGTCCTGGCTGCATGAGCAATCAATTGGCCAAAATGAAAGTGCATTTCCCCAGCATTGGCTTTGCCAAAAAACTGTTGATTGTATTTCACATGCAAAGGCAGATGCACCCGCCCCTCTTTCCAAGCCGATCCCATTTCATCGATTGTTAAAGCAAAAGGCGAAAGAGCTTTGGCCGGCTTGCTTTGAAAAAATCCAAAGCCTTGTGCCAATTCAGCTGGGATCAAACCTCGCAAGGAAACATCGTTGATTAAAACCAATAAGCGGATTTTTTTCAACGCTTCTTCTGGTGAAATCCCCATAGGAACTTCATCGACGATCACTCCAACCTCAGCTTCAAAATCGGTCCCATGGGAAAAATCTCTCTGTGGAATATCCTGATCAGGAGCTAAAAACTGCCCGCATTCCGCTTGGTACATGAGAGGCACAGTCATCAGAGTTTCTGGTAAATCAGCGTTTCTGGCCTTTCTCACTAGCTTGATGTGATGAATGAATGCTGAGCCATCAGCAAACAGCCAGGTTCGCGGCAAAGCAGAATGAAAATCAGAAGCTTTGACTGCAAAAGCCTGAGCCGCTTTCCCCGCATTGAGGTCTTGAGATAATTTTTGCAGTTTGGGTTCGGCCTCGCCCCAAACTTCGAGAGCTTCGCGAAGCGATGGCGCCACCGAAGTTGCTTTGACGGCCATCTTCAGATCACGACTGATCACACACAGTTCGCCATCACGACTAGATTTGGATTTCAAAGTTCCTAATTTCATATGTCACTCAAAATAAAATAGAAAGCTGGCACCCACTGTTTTCATATTGGAAACATTGGTTGCAAGCTCACCGGATATATATTCGAAGAAAAGTTCAGCTCCCATTTGCGGCAGGAAGCGAAACTGAACTCCCACCTGCAAAGGCAGCAAAAAAGATTTCACATCCACTGCTGCACAATTGGCTCTTTGACTGCATGTCACGTCTTTGGATTGATTGAAAGCCAGCACTGGACCGGCAAAAACCCCACCCGCCCCTGAAAATTTCAACATCGGTGTCAGTGGCACATCAAAATACGCGAAATCCATATCCACTTTGCCAGATAGAGTAGGCTCTAGTGTTGTGTACCTTTGGTTGTAAATCAGACCACTTCTCAGTCCCCAGCTTTTCTGCAAAGGCAAATAGGCCAATCCGCCAAAATGATAACCCAATCTTGTTTTCGCACTGGCCCCTGAGAGATCGGTTTCGGCTTGGCCTGATTGAAGTCCGCCGACCAGCCCAAACTCCATTTGAGCTTGAGCTGTCAGTGAAAAAATCAAAAGAAAAAAACTAAAAAGACTTTTCATTTTACTCAAAAGTGATCAGCAGATTGGCGCCAACAGTTTTTAAATTTTTCAAAGTTTTATCCCAATATTCAGACGGCATCACTTCGTAAAAAAGTTCTGCACCCAACTGAGGGGCAAATTTAAAGCTCGCACCCAGCTGAAAGGCCACACTCATCGCTTCAGGATCTTTTGAATTTCCCAATTTATTGTCTTTTTGAGCCAAAAGGGCCAAAACAGGACCTGCAAAAAATCCGGCATAATCGGCAAATTTAAAATTCGCTGTCACAGGAATATCAACGTAACCAGCATTCATATCGTAATCGGTCACACCGTCGTCGATCTTCACATCTCTTTGATTATAAAGAAGACCAGTCCGCATCTGAATACTTTGAGTCATGTCAAAAAAACCCAACACGCCCCCACCAAATCCAGTTTTGGATTTCACAGAGACACCTGTGGCATTCGGAATGGCAATATCAGCGCTGTTGGAGCGAAATCCAATTGCAGCTGCAAAATCATTTGCAGACGCGCCAACTGAAATCAAAAAACCCATGACCAAAGTGATAAACGCTTTCATGAAGCCACCTTTCGTTCTAACCTTCATTTGGAAGGGATGATTGCCCTTCAAATTACTCGCTTCTGAAGAAGGGTTCTATGTCTGACTTAGTGCTCTACAATTATTTTCGCAGTTCGGCTTCTTATCGAGTGCGCATCGGTCTTCACCTGAAGGGCCTCTCATTTGAATACAAAGCCGTTCATTTGCTCAATGACGGAGGCGAACAAAATAAAACGGCCTATAAGGATCTCAATCCGGCAGGTGAGGTCCCCACATTGATTCATGGTAGCCAGAGGCTCAGTCAATCCATGGCGATTTTGCAATACCTGGATGAGGTCTTTCCGCAACAGCCTCTTTTTCCCAAAAATTCATTCGAAAAAGCCAAAGTGATTCAGTTCTGTGAAGGCATCAACTGCACACAACCCTACCAAAATCTGCGAACTCTGCAATTTCTCGAAAAAGAGTTCAGCTTCCAACAATCTCAAAAAGAAAAATGGCTGCAGCATTGGATCGGCCGAAATCTCGAAGCCTCTGAAAAAATCCTCGAATCCACAGCCGGAAAATTCTGTTTCGGCGATCAGATCACCGCTGCAGAAGCTTTTCTGATCCCCCAACTCTTCACCGCTCATCGTTTCGGGATCGATTTCAAAAAATACCCATTGATTTCAAAGATTCAAAAGACGAGCGAAGAGCTCGAAGCATTCAAAAAGGCCCACCCCTTCCAACAACCAGACACACCATCTGATCTGAAGATCTAAATCTTCAAATCAACTGCCAGCCAGAAGCCGCAAAGCAACACCACCGTGGTGTCGCTTTGCGCGATCGGCGGGCTCCAATGAAAAGATCAAGTTCGAAAAATTTTTCTATGACTCAGATGAGTGCTCGCTCGAAATGTAACCTATGGGTTACCTTTCAAATGAGTGACAAGGATGTCGTGCCAACCGCAGAACCATCAAGAAGGCGAAATTCAAACCCGAGGCAAAATCAAAAAGCTCCACTTATCGAGCACAGGCACAAAAAGAAAAACCAGGACGCTGAGATTGACCCACATGAAGAAAGCGAGCCAACGCTCACGGCCTTCACTGCGATAGAACCGATAGAACTCTTGCAAGATTTTGAACGCAAAAGGGACCACTGCCAAAGCATAAACCCAACTGGCTTGCACGAACCACGGTGAGGCAACGGCCACCACTAAATATAGAAAAGTCCAAAGCCCCATATGGAATAAGGTCTTGTGAATCCCAAGGGCCGCCGGCAAGGTGGGCACTCCACCGGCTTTGTAGTCTTCCTTGAATCGAATGGCCAAGGCCCAAAAGTGGGGCATTTGCCAGAGAAAGAGAATTAAAAAAAGATAGATCGAATCGATCCCGAAAATCTGCGAATCATTGGCAGCATAGCCAATCGTCACTGGCAGTGCTCCCGGGATAGCACCTGGAATTGCAGCAAAAATCCATTTGGGTTTCCACCAGTAAGTGTAAATTCCGTTGTAGAGAACCACAGTCAACCAACCCAAAGCTGCCGACGTTGGCGAAGCTTTGTAAAGGAGATCAGACCCAATCAGCAAAAACGCGAGAGCCAAAATACCCGCAGCGGCCGGAGTGATTTTCCCCGAAGCGACGGGACGCTTGGAAGTTCTTGGCATCAAGCGGTCAATTTTAAATTCTTGCACTTGATTCAAAGCCAGGCTGCCCGAGCTCAAAAAGAAAAGTCCGCCAACAAGATTCAAAAGATGTAGCCAGTTGAAAGAATTCTCGATGGCAAAGCTCGTGGCGTAGCCAGCAATTCCGCTGAGAACAACGAAAATCACAATCCCGAATTTAGTCAAATCAGCGTAAGTCCGAAACATGCGCTAGATATAACAAAAAAGCCCCCATTTGCAATGGAGGCTTCAGCGAAATCTGTATTCGTTCAAGAATTTGAATTAAAGCGCGTTACCTTGAAAGACCCGTGTCCAAATATCCAAAGCACAGAAGAAGAACAAAAGACCTAGAAAGAAAAAGCCGGTTGCGAAAATCAACCGATTGCCTTTCACGTCGTATTTCAATCCCATAAAGAAGGCCATCACAAGCAGTGCCTTCACAATCGCAATCAGAAAGGCAATAGGAGTCGCTAAAACCCCCAAATGCATTC
>JBGGMM010000115.1:0-8196 GCA_041288045.1 Pseudobdellovibrionaceae bacterium
TTCGCCTGCAAATGGTGCTAGCTTCTCTGCAGGGATGAACATTGCAGTCAATGCTTCGGCTTCTGACAGTGATGGAAGTGTTGCAAAAGTTGAATTCTTTAACGGTTCCACAAAGCTCGGTGAAGATTTATCAGCTCCGTACTCTTACACAATGAGCAGTGCAGTTGCTGGCTCTTACAGCTTGAAAGCTCGTGCGACTGACAATGCTGGAGCGATCAAAGATTCAGCCGCTGTGAGCATCACAGTCAATGCTGTGACTCAGCCACCGCCTTCGACAAGTGGCACGACTCTGTTGACTTCGCAAGTTCCAGCGCAAGTGAACTTGAATGACGGTGTGGCTTACGAACTTGGTATGAAGTTCACTTCCACTGTGTCTGGAAAGATCACTGGAATTCGATTCTATAAGGGTTCGTCAGAATCAGGAACTCGCACGGGTAAGATCTATTCGTCCACTGGAGCTCTGTTGGCTTCTGTGACTTTCCCTGCGGGAACGGCTTCTGGATGGCAGCAGGCCACTCTGGCTTCGCCTTTGAGTATTGCTGCGAACACTCAGTACACTGTTTCTGTGAACACGGGTGCTGGGTACTACGTAGCAACCAATGACGGAATGGCTTCGCAAATCTCTAGTGGAAGCTTGAGAAGTGTGGTTGGTAATAATGGTGTCTACGGACCTGTGGGCGCGCGTCCGACTAACAGCTACCAGAACTCGAACTACTTCCGAGATATCGTGTTTGTGGCTGACAGCTCAAGCTCTCCAAGTCCAGCGCCTGTGGCTTCGACAATTACCGTTGATAACTTGGCTCCTGGGGCTTCGTCTTCAGCTGTGAGCTTCACTGGAAAATGGTGCGATTCTTCTGTGACGCCTTACTATGGAACTCGAGCTGTTTACAGCTGTGGGCCTTCAACAACTGCTGACACTTACACTCTGAGACCCAATGTGACTGTAGCCAAGCAGTACGATGTGTACATTCAGTACACATCTTGGTCGAATCGCAACAAAGCGACTTCTGTGACTATCAGCTCGGCTTCAGGAACTGTGTCCAAGTCTGTGGATCAAACGATCAATAGCAGCACTTTTGTGCTTCTGGGTCGTTATTCCTTTAATGTTGGAACTTCTGGCTACGTGAAGATCAGTAACGTCAATGCAGCCAATGGTGATAACAACGTCAGCATCGATGCGATTCGATTGGTGCCTGTTCCTTAAAATAAGGTTTTCTCTTGTTCGACTGAAGGCCAGAGGTGGAATGCCTCTGGCCTTTTTTATTCTTAACCAGACGTAAAGACAATCCAAACCAGAGCCGATGGTTCAATCGCAGTTCTTCAATTGATTTCGATTTTCTCGCCGAGAACTCAAATAAAAAATTATGTAACCATCATCTGGAGAAAAGAATGAAGACTTTCAAAACCACTTTCTTTTTTGTTTTGGCTCTGCTTGCGGCCGACGGAGCTCAAGCTGTCTGCGATCAGACCTTAAGCACCGGGACCAATTTGGCCACAGCACTGACCAATGCCCCGGCTGGCTCGACCCTTTGTCTGAACGCTGGCAATTACGGCAGTATCAATTTGGATGGCATCAACAAGGCTAGTCATGTTTTTATTGAATCCACTTCAGGAAGAACAGCGACTCTCAGTTTGGATATCAAGCGCTCCAGCAATCTGACTTTTCGAAATCTGACGATTCGGGGCGCCGACCTTTCTTTTCAAGCTAAAAACATCAGCATTCTCAGCAACACAATCACGGATCAAGTGGTCATCAATATGGGAAGCAATGGTGGAAGCTACGGCAATGCCAACATCTTGATTGATGGCAATACATTTGATGGCATCACAGTCTGCACGGACTGTTATGAGGGCCGGCTCCAAGTCCTTTCTGATCTTCCTTGCGGAGTCACGGTCAGCAATAACCATTTCGGAAATGGTGGAGGCTCTGATGGCATTCAAGTCGGCGCCAATGGACTGAAGATCGGTCCCGGCAACGTTTTTGATGGAATTGTTCAGGCCAATTACAGTCGCCACATTGATGCCATTCAGCTCTATGGCCAATCGAACACGACAATCACTGGCAACTATTTTATCAACAATGACGTTCAGATCATGGCACCAGATGGTGGCAGTGGCGAATCGATCACACACAACGTGTTCATTGGAAATAACAGCTATCGCCCGGCCATTCAGTTTGGTAGCCACGCCAATGACGTTTTCGTTCACAATACAGTTTTCAACATTGATGTTGGATTCACTCGTAAAAAAGAAAACAATCAAAATTCTACTAATGCGCTGGTTCGGGACAATGTCTTTGTGAACAGCTCCATCTCGACATCAATTTCAGATACACCAGGCAGTGGTTGCTCAAATTGCACTTTTGACCACAATCTTTTTTCTGGCGGCGGTGAAGCAGGAACCAACAATGTGATTGGCGTACCTACTTTCCTTGGCGGTGCCAACCCGGCGTCTTGGGCAGGATACCAATTGGCATCGACTTCTTTAGGCTATCGCTTAGCTCTTGATGGGCAGGATATGGGAACCAATGTTTATGGCTCAGGCCCCATCACTCCTCCACCGCCAGTCTTTGCGGCTCCAACGAACCTTCGATCGATCTCTGTGGATTTCAATCAAATTCAGATTCAATGGGATTACGTGGGCACTGAGCAAACTGGTTTTTCAGTCCTTCGCAAGAATGGATCTGGTGGCACTTATTCTCAATCTGGAACAACCACGTCTCTGTCATTCGTTGACATCGCTGTTTCTCCTCTGAGCACTTACTGCTATCAGGTGAATGCTTACAATGACACGAATACGTCCGCTAATTCCAATGAGCTTTGCGTGACGACTCCGCAAGATCCTTCTATCCCCAATGTGGCGCCCAATGTGAGCATCACAAGTCCGGCTTCAGGCGCGAGTTTTACGGCCGGAACCAACGTCATCATCAATGCGAGTGCCACAGATAGCGATGGAACTGTCTCAAAAGTGGAATTCTTCAATGGAGCAACAAAACTTGGAGAAGATCTGATGGCTCCCTACTCGCTGACCATGACAGCTGCGACTGCTGGCTCTTACAGCCTTGTGGCTCGGGCAACAGACAATTCAGATGCAACGACGGATTCTTCTGCTGTTAGCTTCACAGTCGTCGAGCCTCCACCAGTTGTTGGTCAAAGTCTCTTCACGTCTCAGACTCCGCAGCTCACCAACGTCAACGATGGAGTGAGCTATGAACTGGGAATGAAATTCACTGCCACATCAACTGGAAAAATCGCTGGAATCCGTTTTTGGAAATCTTCGGCAGAGACCGGCACTCACACGGGGAAAATTTATTCTTCGACTGGTGCCTTGCTAGCCTCTGTTGTTTTCACTTCTGAAACTGCGTCAGGATGGCAACAGGCCAATTTGGCGTCTCCATTGAGCATTGCTGCCAACACTCAATACACAGTTTCGGTCGATACGGGTGCGGGCTATTATGTCGCTACCAATTCAGGACTCGCTTCACAAGTTACCAATGGCAATTTAAAGAGTGTTGTTGGGAGCAACGGTGTTTTCGGGCCTGTTGGTTCCCGCCCAACAAATAGCTGGCAGAACTCGAATTATTTCCGAGATGTGGTTTTTGTTCCAGACGCTGCCCCTGTGGACTCAGCGGCTCCAACCACCAGCATCACTTCTCCTGCGAATGGAAGCTTGGTCACGAAAAACAAATCTGTCACCATTCAGGCTCAGGCCAGCGACGATATTGGAGTGACCAAAGTGGAATTTTATGTGAACGGAACGTTGAAGTGCACGGACACATCGACTCCTTATTCTTGCAATTGGACTGTTCCCAATACAGTTGGGCAAATTTATCAACTGCAAGTGAAGGCTTCAGATGCTTCAGGAAAAGTTGGAAGCTCGGCCATTGTCAGTGTGACTTCGAAATAGAAAAAGAATTTCCTTTCACCTATCTAAAGCCGGAGGTTTCATCACTTTCGGCTTTTCTTTTTGTTCCAATCTGAGAACTCAGTAACTCTACGGATTCTGTCGGAAATCACTATTTATATCATTCTAGTTAACATCTGGTTAACGAAATTTTCCAATAATTATGTCTGAAATCATCTACTTATAATATTATTAATAAATACCAAATAGAGTTTTCTTAAGGCTTTGGTATTTTTTACTTAACAAGAAATGGGACCCCTCTCAAGACTTGAAAAAGGAAAAAACAGAAGCCGGAAAAACGCAGAACCGGGCCAGAAGCACCCCTTCGCTTCTGGCCTTTTTTTACCTCACGAGGAGACAATGATGAAAACGTACGGGACTTACTTTGCAACTCTGCTGATGACTTTTCTCTTCGCTCGAATCAGCCATGCGGCTTGTGATCAAACTTTAAGTACAGGATCCAACATCGCAAGCGCTGTTTCCAGTGCACCAAATGGGTCGACTATTTGTTTGAATTCTGGAAATTACGGATCGATTAATTTTTGGAATATCGCGAGATCGGGATTTGTGACTCTTCAATCCGCCAGTGGTACTGGGGCCGCGATGAGTCCCAGCATTGGAAATTCGAAATTTATCAAATTTTCGAATATGACCCTAAACAACACTGTGATGAACAACTGCAGCACCAGCATTCATTTTCTCAATTCAGTTTTCTCACCACATCAAGGCGGACTTGCCATCGACAACCGAGGATGCTCCGTCACCAACCAGGACATACTCGTTGACGGTGTCAAATTTGATCAAGTTCACCAAGCGACTTGGGAAGGTCGCTTGAGCATTTCTGGCGCAAAGGGAATGACCATTCGAAACAGCACTTTCAGTGGCGTCTCAAGCAGCGGCGCTTCTGACGGAATTCAGATCATTGGTGGATCCACCAATGTCACAGTTGGACCGAACAATACATTCTCCGGCATCCTTCAGGCACTTTGCGGATCTGTCCATTGCGACAACATCCAAGATTATGGCGGCGGACCGAATAACAAAATTATCGGTAACCACTTTATCAATGGCGACTTTTTTATCATGATGCCAGATGGAAGCTCGACTTACACGGTAACAGATAATGTGTTTGATGGAAGAGCTTCTGGGAACATCGACAAAATTCAATTTGGAAGCGCAGCCAGTCCCATCTTTCGCCACAACACCATTCGAAGCGCTCGAGTTTCCTTTGACAGCAAGTCAGGCATGTCAGCTTCTTCAAATGTTCAAGCTCAGAACAATATCATGATGAATGGAAGCTCCTGGAAAACAACAAACGGCAGCGGATGCTCGAACTGCACATTCACTTACAATCTCTACGACAGCAGTTCAATTCAAAGAGGAACAAACAATTTGAGCGGAACTCCTAGCTTTGTTGGCGGAACTTCTCCAAGCGGGCTCTCTGGGTATCAACTTGCTTCCTCTTCTGTAGGTTACAAAGCTGGAAGCGATGGCCTGGACATGGGAATCACGTCTTATGGCTCTGGTTCAACTCCTCCTCCTCCGGTTTCTTTAGCTGCTCCTTCCAACCTTCGCATTGTCTCTTTGGCTTACAATCAAGCGAAGGTCCAATGGGATTATACTGGAAGTGGACAGAGTGGATTTATCGTCAATCGCAAAGCGGCCTCTGGAGCTTATGCACAGGCTGGGACTGTTTCGGCTTCGACACTGTCATACACTGATTCCTCGGTCTCTGCTTCGACTGCTTATTGCTATCAAGTTAAAGCTTACAATGCTTCTTCTCAGTCCGCTCTTTCAAATGAAATTTGCTCCACAACTCCTGCCCAACCAACAACCCCACCTCCACCTTCTGGCACAGGGCAAAATCTTTTCGGCGCTCAGGTTCCCGCCCAACAGAATTTGAATGATGGTGTGGCTTACGAATTGGGAATGCGCTTTACAGCAACAGCTTCTGGAAAAATTACTGCCATTCGATATTTCAGAGGATCTTCAGAAAGCGGAACTCGCACTGGAAAGATTTACTCTTCGTCTGGGGCCACACTTGCAACTGTCACATTCCCTTCATCAACGACGACTGGTTGGCAGCAAGCCACTCTTTCTTCTCCTCTCAACATTTCAGCGAATACTGAGTACACTGTTGCTGTGAACACAGGTGGCAATTTCTATGTTGCGACCACGAACGGCATGGCTTCTCAGATTGCAAATGGAAACTTGCGAAGCGTGGTCGGAAGCAATGGTGTTTATGGACCTGTCGGTTCGCGACCAACTAATAGCTACCAAAACTCCAATTACTTTCGAGACATTGTGTTCGTGGCTGATAGCTCAAGCTCACCGAGCCCAGGCCCTGTGGCTTCAACGATCATTGTTGATAACTTGGCTCCTGGGGCTTCGTCTTCAGCAGTGAGCTTTACTGGTAAGTGGTGCACTTCTTCCCTGGGGCCCTACTATGGAATCGCTTCTGTTTATAGCTGCAGCATTGGTACGACGACTCCAGACACTTACACTTTGCGACCGAATGTAACTGTAGCTCAGCCGTATGACGTCTACATTCAGTACACGTCTTATTCAAATCGTGGAAAGGCTGTGGCTGTGAACATTTCGCATGCCGGAGGAATAGCCTCTAAAACGATTGATCAAACAATCAATGGCAGTCAGTTTGTTCTGCTTGGAAGATACTCTTTCAATGTTGGAACCGCTGGCTATGTGAAGATCAGTCACGTGAGCTCTTCTTCATCTTATGCTTCGATCGACGCGATCAGATTGGTTCCTGTTCCTTAAATTTGAATTACTGATTTTTTAATTAACAGGTTTGCAGTCCGTTGAGTCACCTGTAAAACAACCAAATCCATCCGGGGGGATGAAATGAAAAATTTAAAGACCGTCTTCGGGTTTTTCATCGGACTGCTAGCGGCTCAATGGAGTCAGGCGGCCTGCGACCAAACCTTAAATCCAGGGGCCAATGTTGCAACCGCTATTTCCAATGCAGCTGCAGGTTCGACCATTTGCTTGAATGCTGGCAGTTACGGCATGGCTGATGTCTATCGAATTGTGAAATCCGCGGATGTCACTGTTCAATCCGTTTCTGGACGAACAGCCTCGCTTGCTCCGCGTATCAATCAATCGAACCATATCAAGTTTCAAAATCTGACACTGACAAATCTTGAAATTGATACCAACCAACAAGGTGGAACAAAAAACATCACAGTTCTGAATAATACTTTCACCGGTCAAGCAGTTGTCAATGTGGGCAACAACTCAAACGCCAATATTTTATTTGAAGGCAATACCTTTGACGGCATCAGCGTGTGCGCGGATTGCTTTGAAGGTCGTCTGGAAGTGATCGCAAGCCCGTGGACTTCACAAAGCTCTGGAGTCACGATTTTAAGAAACCACTTCGGAAATCGTGGCGAATCTGACGGGATTCAAATTGGAGCTGCTGGCGTCGTCATCGATGGCAACATTTTTGATGGAATCCAACAGGGAAGCTATGGCCGTCACGTCGACGCTCTTCAATTGTATGGATCTTCCCACACGACCATTATCAACAACTATTTTGCCAACGGCACCACCTACATCATGGCACCCGATGGAGGCGAATCTGAAATTATCAAAAATAACGTCTTCGTAGGAACTCCTGAATACTATTGGAAAATTCAATTGGGCAGTCATGACAACGACGTTTTCACTCACAACACTGTGATAAACGCTGGGGTCAGCATTGACAAAAAAGTTGGAAACTCCCCCAGCACAAATGCCATTGTTCAAAATAATATTTTGATTGCCGGTGGTGGATTTAAAACCACAGATAGCGCTGGAGCAGAAAGCTGCACCAATTGCACTTTCTCTTATAATCTTTTTCAAAGCGGCGCCCGAGGAACGAATAACATCATCGGAGTTCCTACCTTTGTCGGTGGCGCAAACCCAAGCAGCTGGTCTGGATATCAGCTGGCCTCTTCTTCTCTTGGCTACAAAGCTGGTAATGATGGCCAAGACATGGGAACGAATTACTATGGTTCTGGCTCTGTGACTCCGCCGCCGCCGCCTCCACCGGTTTTAGTCGCGCCAACCAATCTCCGCGTGGTTTCTTTGGCTTACAATCAAGTGAAAGTGCAGTGGGATTCTTCTTCAAGCTCTCAGAGCGGATTTATCGTGAATCGCAAAGCAGGCTCTGGATCTTATGCGCAAGCTGCTTCCGTTTCATCTTCAACTTTGTCTTACACAGATGCCGCAGTCGCTGCTTCCACTCAGTATTGCTATCAAGTGAAAGCTTATGATTCTTCTTCGCAGTCGGCT
>JBGGMM010000116.1:0-23707 GCA_041288045.1 Pseudobdellovibrionaceae bacterium
CGGCAAACTGATTGATTTCAACTTTGTTCGGGCCTTCCACAAGCACTCGCACCACAGGCTCTGTGCCCGAGAATCGAACGAAAATTCGACCTTTGCCCTTGAGCTTTTTCGTGATGCTGTCACAAAGAGCCGTGTAGCCAGGGATTTTATCGAGATCTTTTCTGACTTTGACTCGCAAATTGATCAGAACCTGCGGCACATCCTCGATGATTTTATTCAGATCCGACATTTTCACTCCGGTCTGTTTCATCACCGCCAGCACGCTGAGAGCGGCCACACAGCCATCCCCCGTCGTCGTGTGATCGAGAAAAATAATATGGCCCGACTGCTCCCCACCCAGATTGTAGTTGTTGCGTCTGAGCTCTTCGACCACGTACTTATCGCCAACACCTGTTTTGACAACTTCGATGCCGGCTTCGCTCATTTTTTTCTCTAGCCCAAAGTTTGACATTTGAGTGACAACCAAAGTGTTGTTTTTCAAAGTGCCTTTCTTCTTCATATGAAGAGCACAAATCCCCAAAATGTGATCGCCATTCATGATTTGGCCTTTTTCATCCACCATGATCACTCGGTCTGCATCGCCATCCAAACTGATGCCGACATCGGCGCGAAACTGAACCACAGCTTCAGAAAGCTTGGCCGGATACAATGCCCCGACTTTGTCGTTGATGTTGGTGCCATTGGGCTCGTTCCCGAGGTGAATCACTTCAGCGCCGAGCTCTTGAAAAATAGCTGGCGCCACTTTGTAAGCCGCACCATTCGCAGTATCAAGCACAATGCGAAGACCATCCAAAGTGTATTCCAAAGGGAAAGTATTTTTCACAAAGAGAATGTATCTCCCTTGTGAATCTTCGAT
The DNA here is from genome assembly GCA_041288045.1 of Pseudobdellovibrionaceae bacterium. GTDB lineage: Bacteria > Bdellovibrionota > Bdellovibrionia > Bdellovibrionales > Bdellovibrionaceae > 21-14-0-10-47-8. The sequence continues at coordinate 857 of JBGGMM010000116.1, forward strand.
TCTTCGAGTGCGTCCGACTTGATGAGAGGGAGGAAGAAATTTTGTCAGATCCTCTTCGAGTACCAGTCTTTCAATCTGTCTTTCCATTTCATCGGCAATTTTAAATCCGTCAAAGCCAAAGACCTTGATCCCATTGTCATGAAAGGCATTGTGAGAAGCTGAAATCACAATCCCGGCCGCAGCTCGCATGTTTCTGGTCAAAAAGCCAATCCCCGGTGTTGGCAGAGGTCCTACCAGCTGCACATGCACTCCCATGGAATTCAGCCCTGAAGCCAAAGCCTGCTCGATCATATAGCCAGAAAGTCTGGTGTCTTTTCCGATCACCACTTTTCTTTGTGGCGAAGCCCAGGGAAGCTCCTGCTTTTGCAAGAGATAGCCAATGGCTTGGCCGACTTTCACCACCATATCCGGAGTCATCGGATAAACATTGGCAGTTCCGCGGATTCCATCAGTTCCAAACAACTTTGTTTTTTTATCCACTTGATCAATCCTTTTTCAGAATGCGGGCGCGAATCACGCTGGGCTTGACTGAAATCACTTTCACGCCAAAGGGCACGTCGATCTGCTTGATGGGGACTTCGAGTTCAATGTCCCCTTCCCCTTTTTTTGAGACATCAATGCTGACCATCTGGCTCATTCCGCTTTCCATGAATTTTTTAAGGGCAGCTCGGGGTCCTGTGACTTTCACTTTCACATTTTCAGCACTTTGGGCCGAGACCGTCTGCTGGGGACCAGGCAAAAGTTCCACTTCCACGGATTTGGTCAATGAGAAATCGCGCCTGCCTAAAATCGTGAGCCAAAGAATCAAAGCAATAAACAAAGAGACGACTTTGTAGCTGAGATTGTCCGTCAGAATGTGTTTCCATTTGTGTCTCATGAAAACACCTCAACACTGGATTTGTATTTGAGCCCATAAACATCGTACAGCGCCTGTCTGAGATCACCCATATCCTGCAAGAGAGTCAAATGCCCCCCCTGCACGATGGCGACGGATCGACTCTCTTCGCTGACAATAATGACAATGGCATCAGACTCTTCGGTGAGACCAATGGCCGCTCGATGCCGGGTTCCCAAGTTCTTATCCAAAACTGGATTCTTACTAAGCGGCAAAAAGTTTCCGGCCGAATGAATTTTCCCACCGCGGATCAAAATCGCGCCATCATGAATCGGTGAAGTGGGATGAAAAACAGAGATCAAAAGCTCTGCAGAAACTTTTGAATCCATTTCTGTGCCAAATTCAATGTGGTAATCAACGAGAATATCTCTTTCGATCACCACCAAAGCGCCAAAGCCTTGCTGAGCCATTGAAAAAGTGGCTTTCGAAATTTCTTCGATAATGTAGGTCTCTTGCACTGCGGACACATCCGAGAAAAAGGGATTGCTCCCGATCTGCGCTAAAGCCCGGCGAATCTCACCCTGGAACAGGATGACGACGATGACGAAAAGGTTGGAGAAGAATTTTTCTAAAATCCAATTGAAAGTGAAAAACTCAAACCAAATGCTGAGAATATAGGCGATGGCAAGAACGCCAAGGCCTGAAAGCATTTGGATGGTGCCTGTTTTTTTGATGAGCACAAGAATCCGGTAGATCACAATCCAAACAAGGATCATGTCCAACAGATCTTGAATTCGGAGATTACTGACAATAAACCAGATATTGTCGAGTATCAGCTGCCATTCCATCGAAATCCTCTTCTTGGGTTTTCGATGGAAAGCTTAGCAGTTTAAGCTGTGACAGGTCCAGGATTTCCAACAGGATCTTTTCCGCCATCATCTTTTTTCGTGACAGGGGCGACCTCATTGGTGGCTTCACCCGGCTTGGCCGAAAGCCCCCCAGGCCCGGAACGGTTGGAGCGAAGCTTGCGGATTTCAGAAACAGCAGCCCCATTGACCAACATTTCCACTTCGTTGCCGTCGATGGTTTCATATTCCAGCAGAGCCTGGGCCAAACGCTCCAGAGCATCCCGATGATCAGTGAGAATTCGCACAGCCGTTTTATGGCCATGATCGATAATCGCATGAACTTCGCGGTCAATCTCTTCGGCTTTCGCTTCTGAGTAGTGGCGATGAGTGTCTCCGGTTTGCATTCCCAAAAATGGCATATGCCCGCTTTTTTCGTAAGCCAAAGGACCGAGCTTTTCACTCATTCCCCATTCGCAGACCATGCGACGGGCGATTTCGGTGGCTCTTTCAATGTCATTGCCAGCCCCTGTTGTGATATCGGCAAAGGCCACTTCTTCTGCCGCCCGACCGCCAAATAAAAAGGCAATCATATGCGCGGCTTTGGTTTTTGAAAGACTGTGAGTGTCTTTTTCAGGCAATGTCTGAGTCACACCCAATGCCATTCCCCTGGGGATGATCGTGACTTTGTGAATAGGATCCAAGCCTGCCAGCTTTTTGCCGACCAGAGTGTGCCCTGCTTCATGGTAAGCAGTGACTCGCTTGTCTTCTTCGCTGATGACCATGGATTTTCTTTCAGAGCCCATCAGAACTTTGTCTTTGGCTTTTTCAAAATCTTCCATGTCCAAATATTTTTTATCAGTGCGAGCGGCGATCAAAGCGGCTTCATTCACCAAGTTTTCAAGGTCGGCTCCTGAAAAGCCCGGAGTCCCCCGAGCAATTCTCTCCAGATCCACATCTGGACCCAAGGGAGTTTTTCGAGTGTGGACTTCTAAAATCTGACGTCGCCCGTTGAGATCTGGCTTATTCACCACAACCCGTCGGTCAAAGCGACCTGGACGCATCAGAGCCGGATCGAGGACATCCGGTCGATTGGTGGCCGCAATCAAAATCACGCCTTCACTGGATTCAAAACCGTCCATTTCAACCAAAAGCTGATTGAGAGTTTGTTCCCGCTCATCGTGACCGCCACCCATACCGGCACCCCGGTGTCTGCCGACAGCATCAATCTCATCAATGAAAATCAGGCAAGGAGCATGCTTTTTCCCCTGCTCAAAAAGATCGCGCACCCGACTGGCACCGACTCCGACGAACATTTCAACAAAATCAGATCCAGAGATCGTAAAGAAAGGACGTCCCGCTTCACCAGCCACAGCTCGAGCCAAAAGCGTTTTTCCAGTTCCTGGTGAACCCACCAGCAAAACCCCTTTCGGGATACGGCCACCGAGTTTGGTGAATTTCTTTGGATCCTTCAGAAACTGCACAATCTCTTGCAGTTCTTCTTTGGCTTCATCCACACCAGCCACTTCTTTGAAAGTGACTTTGTTTTTATTTTCTTCCAAAAGCCGGGCCCGGCTTTTTCCGAAACTCATGGCTTTACCGCCACCCATTTGAATTTGGCGCATGATCAGAAAAAGAAAACCAATCCCTAAAATAAATGGCAAAGAGTTCACCAGAAGGCTCATCAAAACTCCGCTGCCTTCACCTTTTTCATAGTTCGGCGTGATGCCGTTGGCTTGCAGAAACTTCAGCCCCTCGTCGCCGGTGTTGCCGACAATTTGGAAACGTTTTGCATTGTATTTCTTGCTGACCAATTCGGGCTTCATTTCGCCGCTGATTTCATTGGTGTCCGTATGGAAAGTCACGCTTGCCACGTCGCCAGCTTTCACAGCTTCAGAAAATTTAGAATAGTTGAAATCCTGGATTTGGGTCTCTTGTCTGGTATTGTACACGTGAAAAGAAAAGATCGCGATGATCACCATGGCAAACCAGAAGGCCGTCACTTTTTGATTCATATCTGCACCTCGCGCCAGTTGTGAGATTCAATTCTCAATCATTATGCTAGCACCTTCAGTTGGCATTCACAACTAAAGGAGATTTGGCAGAAATCAGATCTTTGCTGAAAGACCACTGAACCTGCGCCGATTGAAATGTGTGATTTAATTGGGAGTTGTCCAGGCGTTTCAGGACTTCTTGCAACTGATTGTGCGTAAATTCCATTTGACCCAATTTTTTTAAGTAAAGGGCGAGACATTGTCTCTTTTGCGCCTCATTCAGAGTCAAAAACAGAGGTCTAGAAATGCCATTTTCAAGCCAAATCCCCTCTGGAAATTGCAAATCAAAGGACTCTTGCAGCAGGCCTAAAGACCGAGAAAAAGAATTCAATGCACCAGGACATTTCTGTTCAAGTTGAGGAAGCCATGTGTTGCGAAGCCAATTTCTCAGATGATTTTCATTCTGATTGCTCGGGTCTTCCAACCATGGGACTTTTTGGGACAGAAGCTCTTCTTCTAATGTTTTCCGACTGATTTGCAAAAAAGGACGAAGCTCAGTGCCGCGAAGCAAGCTCATCGGTTCAGAAATGGCTTCTTTTCCTGCACCACGAATCAATCGCAGAATCTGTGTCTCTAAAAAATCATCTTGGTGATGAGCCCAGACAGTCCAACTGATTTTTTCTTGCGCTTGAATTTTTGAAATTTCATTTTTTCGAAACTCCCGCATTTCGTTTTCTGAATGCAGCTGCTGGAGACTTTGAACACCAAAGAAAGAAAAGCCATGAATCTCGGCCTGCTTTCGCACAAAATCCAGGGCCTGATTTCGATACTGAAATTGCTGGTTTTCACTGGGACCATGGTGGGCATGAAAAACAGAAATTTGAAGACTCAAAGACGGACCCAGCCTTGAAAAAACCTGCAAAAGCGCCATGGAATCCACCCCACCGGACACAGCTAAAAGACAAGCCCCCTTCTCAATCGAAAGGCTTTTCAGCTGCCGGTAAATTTGATGCTCCAAGGGAGTCCACTGCGTCTGGTGACTGGCCATGCTTTTTATCTCTTAAACAACCAAAGGAAAAATCTCGGACTGAGTCTTCATATTGCCGGATCTGCCTAATCTTCTGTATTCCATTGATTTCCTACCTTCCGTTTTCCACAAGGAGTGAGGATCGAGATTTTCAAAGCATAGGACAGAGACGGAGAGGAACCAAGAGCTTTTGCGCTGGAAGAAAGTGTCAATTTTCGCAACACTTCTCACCTTTTTCCAATCTCAGAGGACTTGTCAGACATCGGAAGTTAAAGTCTGATAAAATCTCAGCGATTTCGGGGTGGAATATGCCAATCGGGCGCTTTTCTCAAATGATTCTTATTTCTGTCGGACTGCTTGTCGCAGCTTTGCTGGGCGCAAGAGCTCACGCCGAAGATCGCTTTGATGTGATCGCCCAGCTGAAGCACTGGCAAGCTCGTACCAGCTTCCGTCAGGATCTGCCAGAGCGGGAAAAGGATCAAAGACTTCAACTGATCAGCCGGCTGATTTTTCAAGTGGAGCGCAAGTACCAAGAAAATTCGCTGCGGGATTTTTTCTCAGTGACCTTGAAAGAAATGATCAAAACCGATCAGATGACAGCCAACCAGTCTTTTCTGAGCCAAGAGCTTTTTCTTTTAAGCCTGAAGGAAAGTTATGAAACTTTATTGGAAAACAAAGAAGATCCACTTGTTTTTATTGAAAGCTTCACTGAATTTTCAAGCGTCACAAACCCAGTCAGTGCTGATGAATTTGCCGAAACCCGCAGTTATTTCGATGGCAAAAATGTTTTGGCTGCCAAGACGATGAGCCTTGAAGAAGTTTCGGAAATTTTAGAGGAAAAAGAAAAAGCCCTGCCAGAAATTGAGCGAAAATGGTTTGATCTGAAAACTCCACTCCCGCAGGAATTCACTCCGATTGAGCAGCCTCGGACTTTTTCTCAACACTTCCAAAACCCAGTGATTTGATATTGCAGAATTCATTGAAGCCGTAAAGGCCGAGCTCGCGACCGTAGCCGGACTCTTTGACGCCGCCAAAGGGCAGTCGCGGATCGGATTTCACTTGATCATTGATGGTGATAAAACCAGCTTCCATTCCGCGAGCAAACTCTTCGGCGCGCTTTTCATCTTTGGAAAAAACGGCTCCCCCAAGTCCATAGACGGAGCGATTGCACAGAGCCAGAGCTTCTTTTTCACTTTGAAAACTCCACATCAAAGCGACAGGTCCAAAAAATTCGTCTTCAAAAGCCATGTCTTGTTCAGCTGTCACTTTGTAAGCTCGGGCTGGAAAAAAAGCTCCGGGATGAGAAAAATCAAATCGAGAATCTAAATCGAAAATTTTTTCTCCGCCCGCTTTTTCTAAAAAAGCACACTGCTCAAGAAGCTGCTTTTGAAATTTTTTGGAGGCCAAGCTCCCCACCTGAGTTTCCCTGACGAAGGGATCTCCCATTCTCACTTCTTTCATCGCCATTTCGAAGAATTTTAAAAATTCAGCAAAAACAGATTGATCCACCAAAAAGCGTTTGGCGGCAATGCAGCTTTGACCATTATTGGTCATTCTCGCCAAGGCACAGGTGCGCGCTGCCGCCTTTAAATCCGCATCTTTCAAAACCACATAGGCGTCACTGCCACCCAGCTCTAAAACTGTTTTTTTCAAATGCTTTCCGGATTCGCTGGCGATTTCCTTTCCGGCTCGAGTGCTCCCTGTCAGTGTCACTCCCCGCACTCTTTTATCAGCAATCACTCGAGCGGCCTGCTTGTGATCGATTCGCAAATTGATGAGAAGGCCCCTTTCGACCCGATCAAAAATTTCGCCCAACTTTTCTGCTGTGCCAGCCGTCAGGTCTGAATGCTTTAAAAGAATCGGATTGCCAATTCCAAGGGCTGGAGCTGCAAAACGCATCACCTGCCAAATGGGGAAATTCCAGGGCATGATTGTCAGGATGGGTCCTAGAGATTCTTTGACCACTTTCGATTTTGCGTAATGAGAAGGGCTTTCCTGGGGCGCCAAAAAGGCTGGCAGCCGATCGGCAAAGTACTCACAGGTCATGGCGCATTTTTCGATTTCGGCTTCTGAATCCTGGATGGCTTTTCCCATTTCCAAAGTGATCAGCCTTGCCAGACTGTTTTTTTCAGCTCGCAGCTCTGAAGCGAGATGTTTCAGGTCTTCAGCTTTTGAAGCAATGGATTTTGTTTTGAAAGAGTGAAATCTCTCCGACGCCCAGCTGATGGAATTTTCCACGGTCTGTGCATCGAAATGTTGGTAGCTGTGAATCGGCTCGCCTGTGGGAGGATGAATGGTTTGAAAGGAATCCGCCATGAAGGCATCATAGTTCGAGAAAAACTTGAACGAAAGAAATAACCAGACCCATCAAAAAAACAAAGCTCATGACTCCGAGAGCAAAAATCAAATACTGGCGTTGAAGGCGCAGGGCTTTTCTGGAGTAGCTTGTTTGATTGAGACTGGGCATGGGCTTAATGATCGCCCTTGCAAAGAAATGTGCACAAAAACAAAAGAGTGTGACTGAAATAAAGCCTAAAAGCAGACTGGACATGCCCTCTTCATCGGTCTCAAATTGAATCACCTGAAGAGGGGCGAAAGTCCTGATTTTCTATTTTTTCGCCGGGGATTGTTGCGTCTTAGAATGAGACGAAATCACCGATTCTGCCGAAGCGTGGATACCAAGAAGAGAGAAAGCTAAAAGTGTGATCAGAATGATGTTATTCACAAGACCCCCCTGTGATATGGATTTGAAATGCAAATTTGGGGCGAGCTGGAAGGGCCTGTCTTCAGATACTTAGGACCAAGATGTCTCAATTTAGCGTCTACAAAGTGGCATTTGTCCAAGAAGTTGACTTTAAAACCACACTCGATGGATCAGCTCTCGGACTTTTTTGAGTCTTCTTTTTTTAAGATTTCTATTTCGGCTGAGACTTTGAACTTATGAGTCTCAGCAAATCTGGAAACTTCTTTGACGATGTCGATCTTTTGCAGCATGCCGCTCACTTCTTTACCCACCCGGTTGGTGATCTCTTCTTTGGATTTGCTCGCCCCTTGGACAATGATGTTGAGCATCTCTTTCGGAAGCTTGAGATCAGCTAGATAGCTGCGCACACTTTCTTCGGTCATAAATGCGGCTGTGACCCCGGCAGTGAAGAGTTTTTTAACTGTTTCACCGACCAGATTGGATCTTTGCTCTTCTTTTTCTTTGCTGTCTTTGTCATGTTTTTCATCGGCCATAAAGTTCTGCCACCCGTTTGTGATAGGCACTGATCATATTCGGAAGATTGACACTGACCAGAGCTTTGGCAATGGGACCTGGGACGAAAAGGTTGAATGTGGCATCCACAGCGTAGCTGGCTCGGCACTTGCCGCCTTCTTCCTGCATTTTCCAAGAGCCCATCGAAGTTTTAAACACATCTCCGCCGGCGAATTCCCATTTCACTTCTTGGTTTTCTGTTTCCGTCATCCACAGACTGTATTTAAAGTTTTTCACCACACTGACCGTGTATTCGACAAGCTTGCGATTGCCTTCGGTTTTCAAAAGTTTGCATTCTTTCACTTCAGAAAGAAACTTCGGATAGTTTTCATAATCGCTGACGATTTTGTAAAACTGCGCCGGCGTACAGTTGAAAACTTCGGTTGTTTGCGCACTCGCCATGGATGTCCATCCTTTTCAAAATGCCAAATCATTGCTTGTCTTGATTAACTCGGATGGAGCTTTTGTCTGTCAACTCTTTTTAAACAGAGCCTCTGCCGCAGCTCGAAGAGCCGCTGCCGAATCTTTGGCGGAAGCGCCGCCGGTACCCGGCGTGAAGTACTCGCAGAAATTGGCCCGGTCTTTTTCTCGCACCACATCGGCTGAGGGCTCACGGCATTCATTGTAAGCTTTTGGGTCATAGAAATGACAGTTTTTACAGACATGCACATCAGCTCGGCAATGGGGGCATTCTTCCCGAAAGCCAATCTTCACATCCGAGAAGGAAAGTTCTTTTTGGCAAGAAAAGCAAGCAAGCTTGATGGCCATTTTTAAAGCCCTGGTTTTTTCTCTAATTGATGATGGGCTTCGATGGTGCGAATTGTTCCGGTTTGAGAGCGCATCACGATCGAATGGGTTTTTGCCTGTCGCCCCGGCAATGTCTTCACACCTTTTAAAAGTGGGCCATCCGTCACACCGGTTGCGCAGAACATGACAGAGCCTTTGGCCAGCTCGCCGATGGTGTATTTTTTGTTGAGATCTTTGACTCCCATTTTCTGAGCGCGGACTCTTTCATCTTCTCGGCGAAAAATAAGTCGGCCTTGAAAATCTCCGTTCAGACACTGAAGAGCGGCAGCTGAAATCACGCCTTCAGGAGCTCCGCCGGTTCCGATCAAAAGATCGATTCCGCTTTCAGGCCAGGCCGTGGCAATGGCGGCTGAAACATCGCCGTCACCGATGAGATGAATGCGGGCTCCGGTTTTTCGTACTTCTTGGATGAGGTCGGCATGCCGAGGCCGATCCAAAATCACAACTGTGACATCTTCCACTGGTTTTTCTAATGCCTTTGCCACTCTTTCGATATTTTCTGTGGCTGAGGCATCGATGTCGATGAGCCCTTTGGCCGCCGGACCGCAGGCGATTTTTGCCATGTAAGTGTCCGGCGCGTGCAAAAAGTTTCCTTTTTCAGCCACAGCGATGACTGAAATGGAGCCGACGCCGCCATTGGCGCAGATGGTGGTGCCTTCAAGAGGATCCAGGGCGATGTCGATGGCTGGAGAATCTTCGGTTCTCTGCCCGACTTTTTCGCCGATGTAGAGCATGGGGGCTTCATCTCTTTCGCCTTCGCCGATGACCACGGTGCCGTCAATTCTGAGAGTGTCGAAAGCTTTTCTCATAGCATCCACGGCCGCTTTGTCGGCGGCTTTTTCATCGCCACGACCCATGAATCGAGCGCAGGCTAGCGCGGCTGCTTCGGTGATTCGGACAAGCTCGAGAGCCAGGTTTCTATCCATTTTTCATTCTCCAAAAGTCCCCGAATGAGAGCCGGGGGCTTGATCAGTTTTAAATTTAAATCCAGAGGCACGTGCTGAGTTCGACCTTCCGAAAGAAGCTCTTCGCCCCGCCACAGTTTGTATTCAAACACGATGCGAATGCCTTCGAGCTTCGCTTGCACTTCGATCTGCAACACATCGCCAAATTTGGCGGGCTTGATGTGGCGGACTTGAGTTTCCAAAACCGCCAAGTGCGAAGCGGATTCTGGTTGCTGGTAATTGAGAATCCCTTTTTCATGCGCCCAAGCCACTCGTGCTTCTTCATAAAATCTCAGGTAATTTCCGTGATGGACGATTCCCATGAGATCGGTTTCATAGAACTGCACTCGGTGCTCATAGCGAAACATCAGTGCGCTCTTTGACTTTTTAAAAGTTGCAGCAATGAAAAAAGATCGCCTCTTTGATCATTGAGTTTTTCAACCAGCTTGATCCATCGATCCAACCAGCTCGCTCCCATGGACACTTTGTTCAGCTTGGGATCAAAAATTTCTTTCGGGCTGAAGTAGCCTTTTTCTTCCGGCACCGAGGAAAAAGATCTTTGCACGATCACTTCTTCAGGTCTGTAGTGCCAAATCAAATTGTCATACTCGACCAGCACCCGTTCAAATTCGGTTTCAGATCCACTTCTTTTTTTGACAATCAAATTGGTGTCAAAGGGTCCATGCAGCCAGAGATCGCTGGCCAATTCCGAAGGGAGTTTTTGCAAGGGCCACTCTTTGAGATTTTCCACTAGGATTTGATCTTTGGTGGATTGCTCAAAAGAAAGGCGATTCTCTGAAAAAGTGGCATCAAAAAAAAGTCCGATGGAAGAAGCCCCGACATGCACGACTTGGGCGCGAAAAGGCAAAGGATCTTCGAAAATCGCCAGTCGCAAATGGAAATCGTAACTGGAACCCGGGCGCAAGCGGGATTGAGATTCGTTGGCACCGATCACCATGCCACTGTAGCTCAAATCAAAAACCGAAGATTCGGAGCGATCCGGCCAGAGAACTTCCATTCCCTTTAAAGGTGCCGGCAAGGAATGGTTCTGAGCCAGAAAGAGTCTGGGAACTTTTTTTCCGGGTCTGACTTCAATTTGCATGGGCCGCCTCTCCTTGGTCCCTTTTATAGTCTTGTTCCAGGGATTTTCTCAATGTTTCAGCTACATGATGCATAACGGCTTCAGCGGCCGGCCCGACCACAAAATCCGGTACCCAACTAACTTTTCCTTGGTAACGAGCGAGAACTCCCATCTCTGTCAGTTGACGCCCACGGTCTTTCACCAAGGTCACTCCTTCGAGGCCCTTGAGCCATTCCCCTACAGAGCGGAAATACAAATGGGAGACACCGCTTAATTTCTCTTCATAAAGAGCCAGGCTTAAATTTTTTTGTCGTCCTAAAAATTGCACTTTGAGATGCAGGGTGGAGGATTCAGGGTCAAAGCGAACTTCAGGAAAAGTCTCTGGAAGTTTGCTGAGCCTTTTGAAATCTTTGGCATTTTTCAAACAGACCTCGAAGGGCGCCTCAACGAGACCTGCGCCTTTGAAAGTCCACTGCTCCTCGCCTTTCTCAAGCACCGAAACGAGAATTTTTTTGTCCTTTTGCATTTGCTGCCAGAGAATTTTTTTGCGCCAAAAAGGCTCTTCTTGCTGCCATTGGTGGATTTCTTTGAAATCCGCTGGATCCCTGGGTTTGAGCTCCTCCCCAGCTGCACTTGCCGAGCACAGATGCACTGCCAGCCAACAGAAAAGACTTGCGAAAGACAAAAGCCTTAGGCCAGATAGAGTGAGTCCCTGAATGAGTTTTTCAACACTTGAGGTCGACATGAAAGATTGGAAAAAATCATTACCCATGTGGATCACAATGTCACGAATTCTCATCGTGCCGGTGATCGTGGTTCTGATGACTCCCAATCAACTGACCGGCAATGTGATTGCGGCGATTCTGTTTATTTTGGCTTCGATCACCGATTACTACGACGGTTTTTTTGCGCGCAAATACAATGCCGTTTCCAGCATGGGAAAATTTATGGATCCCATTGCTGATAAAATTCTGGTGACCAGTATTTTGGTGATGCTCGTGCCTTCGGATCGCATTGAGCCTTTGATGGTGATTATTATTTTGGCACGAGATAATTTTATTGGCGGACTCAGATCCGTTGCTGCTGCTGATCAAATCATCATCGATGCGAAGCCTGTGGGCAAATGGAAGACGGCTTTGCAAATGGTGGCCATTCCAGCTGTGATCATCGATCAAAGATGGCTTGGGATTCCATTTGAGAAAATCGGCTACTGGGTGCTTTGGATCAGTGTGATTTTGAGTGTGACTTCGGGAGTTCAGTATTACTTGGGCTATTTGAAGGCGAAGCGGCTTTTGAGGGGCCCTTCGAAGGCTTAGCCAGGCCTGCAGTGGGAGCGGCACCTTGCACCTCGGACTGAATCTCCACCGGCATGGGCTTTTGCATGGACGCAATCGTTCTTTGCATACGAAATTGTGAGCCCTGATAAAGCCCCAATCCATAAGCCACCAGACCAGCAAGAATTAAAAACGACCAAACACCGATTTTGCGCCGAACCTGCGGACCTTTTGAGCTCATCCTTCTATTTTTCCGCAAATCCTTGACAAGTCAAAGGCCAAAGATGTTAAAACATTTTCTCTCTGATTGCGGGAGTAGCTCAGTTGATAGAGCGTCGCCTTGCCAAGGCGAAGGTCGCGGGTTTGAGCCCCGTCTCCCGCTCCAATCACGACCTGTGGTCGCTTTCGCTTCCCTCGACTTGTCGCTGCTGTTTTTCACATCCGCTTCGCGGCTGTATTTTCTAAAGTTTCAAAATTCTTCCCGGAATTTCAAGCCATTTCAAGGAAATGCCCTCACCTTTACAAACGAATAGCTCCGGATATCAGCTATCGGTTCGAACCGACGAGCCAAAGTCCAAGACTTCGTCTTCCTCAATTTCAATCTCCTCGTCACTGACGACTGGAGGATTTTCTCTGGCAATTTTTTCGGCTTCATCTCTGGTCAAATGATTTCCAAGCACATCCTCAACCACACCTAACCCGAACTCAGAGTGATATCGAACAACACGATAATATCGGTCTGTCTTAGATAGATTGCTCATGTCACCTCCTGAAGCTCATTATACTCCCGGAGAGACTGGTGATAACTTGCAATTTGGCATTGGGTACTGATTCAGTGACAAAAAAGCCCATCAGGATTGATGGGCTTTTCTTTTTAAGATGCAGTGTTCGCATTTGGGACCTGGGACCCTACGGAGACAGGATCTCCACCGCAGTGAAATTGTAGCGATCTGTTGTTGGCGCTGTCGTGTTCATGATGACGCTGGTTCCGGCGTTTGGTGTTGGAGCGTTTTGCCGTTGCACCCACAGAGTATCTCCCACTGAAGGAAGATACTGGTGCACCATGGTTTGGTTTGGTCCGAGCGTCCTTGCGATCGCTTTGTCCCAATCATTTCCTACGGCGAAGACCCAAGAATTGTTTCGGGTGGTTACCAGGGTGACAGCGGCTGCTCCGCTTGAAGCATTGGCACTGACCGAGGTTCCCACAGGGGACGCAGGATCGGTCCCGACAAAGGAAACCACAACCAGTGAAGCCGCGACATTTTTCGACAAAGTGGCGGCAATCGATGCATTGGTCAGAATGTTGATCGAGAAAGCCCGCCAGACTTCAGAGGTTCCAGCTTGAGTGTTGGTGCGCTTCACAAGAGTCCACGTCAAACCGGTGGTGGTGATTCTTGTGACCGTCGTGTTGTTTGAAACCGTTCCGTCAGTCGAGACGAAAGCGAGCAACAATTCATTCGGCTTGGTCGTCGTGAATCCTGAAACTGTTACAGTTGAATTCTTCGTATCCGTGAATGCGGTTTTGTCGATACTGAGTGCCGGAGGCGGCACAACAACGTTATTGACCGTCACCGAAACAGGCGCGCTGACCGTGGTGTTTCCTGCGCCATCTTTGGCGATCGCAGTCAGAGCGTGAGCACCGTTCGCAACGCCAGTGGTATTCCAAGTCGTCTGATAAGGCGAGGCTGTGTCCAAGGAGCCAAGATTGGCGCCATCCAGCTGAAATTGAACGCTGGCCACATTGATATCATCCGAAGCGGAGGCCGAGACAGTCACAGTTCCCGAGACCGTCCCACTCGGCGCACTGATCGCAACAGAAGGAGGAGTGGTATCCGGCGCGCCGGGTGTGACGAATGTGAAGTCACCCGAAACGGCGGCATTGCCCGCGGCATCTGTCGATTTCACTCGGTAGTGATAGGTCGCACTGGCGTTCAGCCCGGCGATCACTTGAGTGTGCGAAGTTTCCAAGCTGGTGTTGACCGAAGTGCTCGTGCCGTAGCTCGTGGTCAGACCGTATTCAATCTGAGAGCTAGAGGGCTCGTTGGTCGTCCAAGTGATGGTCGCACCGTTTTGGCTGATGTCGGCGCTTGCGACATTGCTGATCACAGGCGGAGTTATGTCCCCTCCTCCTGATTGGCCGGTGAAGCTCACATTGTCGAAGGTATCGGTCGCAAGCACAGTGTTCACATGCGAAGTGACCGCGAGGCCCACATAGATCGTCGAGGCCATGCTGATGGTCGCACTCCCCATGGTGGTCCAAGTCGTTCCATTGCTGGATTTAGAAGAAGTGAAAGTGTTTCCAGCCCGAACCAGGCGAACCCAGTAAGGTACGACTCCGGCGTTGCCATTGACATAGGTTGTGGCTCCACCGGTGGTGGTGCGATAATCAAAAGACATTCCATGACTTGGAGTGATCGCCGAGAGAGCTTCTTTCGAATTGGCGGCGAGAGTCTCGCGCATCATCACGCCCGCCAAAGCCCAAGGATCCGTGTTTTGCTGAGTGACGATACGAGCTTTGATTTCACCGTCGCCGGTCATCTGTTGATAAGCGAAATGAAAGGAGTCCGCCGCATCCCAGATGTCGACTCCGCTTCCTTTCACGGTGATCGTTCCACCGTTGACCACTGTAGATCCCGGTACGCCCACGGATCCAATGTCCACGCCCGTCCAAGAACCAGTGCCTCCGCCACCAGGATTGGTGACCGTCACTGCGACAGGGTTTGAATTGCTGACACCGTTTTGATTGTCGTAGGCGCGAGCGCTCAGAGAGTGAGATCCGGCTGCAAGGCCACTGACACTCCACGAATAAGGCGCTGTTGTGCTTGTGCCCAACAGAGTTCCGTTGTTGTAAAATTCGACTTTCGAAATGGATCCATCAGAATCGCTGGCGGTTGCCTGAATCTGAAAGCTGGCCGGAGCCGTGAAAGCCGCTCCGTTCGCAGGAGACGTGATCGCTACGGAAGGCAATTGATTGGCGGGAGCGCCGTTGAGTCCCACAGCCACTGTGTTTCCGCTTTCATGGCGGACACGCAAGACACTGCCATTATCAAATGTCCAGCCTTCTGCGCCCAAATCACTTCGCTGCGGAATCAAGACACCATTGACCGTCACACTCGTCGGAGCGCTTGCGACTTTGATCACCTGCACACCGCTGTTATCGAAAGTCTGATAGTTGATCTGACTTGGAGTATAGGTCACCGACTTCACCAGCGAAGTCGAATCCAAAATATGAGTCGAGCCGACCGGGGCCCACTCGGGAGAAGCTCCCATACCAACGATGAAGTGCCTGACGTAATCGCCATATCCATCGGTGAACCACTGGTTGTTCACTGTGGGACCATCGATGACAACACCTGTGCTTCGGGCCATGTAGGTCGACCAGTTGAAAGAGCGGTAGGCTTTTGCTTGTGCTGTCGTATCACCGGTTTTCGCGTAAAGAAGCGCATTCACTGAGGCATAACGGCTGGTGTGACTTCCCATTGGATGCGCGAAAATGACTTGCTCTTTGATTGTCATCGCGCCGTAAGCCATGGCTCCAAAAGTGGATTCATCCCAGGCGATCAGATTTCGCGTGTGTGTTTCCCAGTTCGGATTCATCTCTGGATGCCGCAAGAAATACCTGGCCGTCATCAGCGCATTGTATTGGTTGTAATTGCTGATA
This sequence comes from Pseudobdellovibrionaceae bacterium, assembly GCA_041288045.1. Taxonomy (GTDB): domain Bacteria; phylum Bdellovibrionota; class Bdellovibrionia; order Bdellovibrionales; family Bdellovibrionaceae; genus 21-14-0-10-47-8. The sequence goes on from JBGGMM010000116.1 coordinate 16,581, forward strand.
TCGCCCTGGGTTCCGACGTCTTCAAAGTAATTGGCCCAATTGTTGTTCTTCATTGGAAAGTTCATCAACCAATTCCAAGCCGTCGCGCGAGCCGTCTGATAAGAAGCGACATTGCCCAATCCGAGTCGGATCAATTCGTCGAACAATTCGATCGGTGCAATCACATCGGCACAATAATCTTCGCGGACAGCATTGGTCTGCGCTTTCACTCGGAACGGCCAAGGCGAACTTGTCGCCGAGCCCGTTCGAACGTGACTGGCGAGCTGATTGGCGGCATTCACAGCTGCATCCCGGTAAGCTGTATTTCCAGTCAGTTTAAAAAGTTGAAGCAGAGCGAATCCAAATTCTCCCACTTTATCTGGTTCGATATAACCGGCACCATCGCCGGCTCCTGTCTGATTTCCGTAGGCGGCTCCTTGGTAAATCATGGATCCGGCATCGCCACTAGCATAAGGAACTTTGGACCAGTGGTCTGTTGTGAGCGTCATTCCTTGTGCCAGATGATGATTCGCCAAGTTTTGCGCGAATTGCAGAACCTGGCTATTGCCCGAGTAGGCGTAATACAGAAGTGCCGACTCGATCAACATGGCGTTCATTCCCGCCGGATTGCTGGGCCAATCAGCCATCAATTGACTGTCGGGATCGATATAGGATTGCGAAAAATAAGCAGGCTGGCCGGTTTTAGGATCATTGGGAACTTTCGTGAGCAGATAGTTCCAGGCAAGGCCGATCACCGTATCGTAGGCTTGATCTTGATTTGGAACCCAAGAGACAATTGACCCACTTCCATCTAGCATCACAGTATGGGTATTCAGCGTGGCATTCGCCGACACCGCCATGGAAACTCGATTTGTTCCCTTGATATGATCGACCAAATTCATCAGGCTCGATGAGCTGCCGTCGCCGTTTTTGCCGCTGCAGCCTTGAATCAGGCCAGCGATTGAAGCGATTGAGATGGCAAGAATTGCAAATCGAAACATCGCACGAGTGGTGGTTCCACGCATAGGATCTCCTTAAGTTTTAAGTAACCGAATGATTCAATGGTACTCGAGGTTCGCGAAATTTCGAGAGGATTCGAAAAGTTTTTCTAACGCCTTGAACCAATTCACAGGATCTAAATGGAGTCCTAGACTCGCGACACCAAACGGATTTGGTGGAGATGGTCAACAGTTCCGCTGAACGCGCCCTTCGGCGTGCGATGCCGACTAGGGAGTTCCGCTGGTGTTTGGGGATTGCACTGCTGGTGCTGTCGGAGATTTTTTGCCTCTTGCTTTTGACGACGACCGATTCTCCGATTCTGATTTGAATTCAATGCCTCTATTCACAAGAAGCTGTTTGGCTCGGGAAAAACTCATGGGCTTCATTTCGATGTGGCCTTTTTTATTTTTCTCGACTTTGAAGCAGTTCACCTGAACAGCTTTTCCATTTAAAAAAGCAACTTGAAAGTGAAGTGCTTTTCCCTCGATGGGGCGGCTTGAATTCCACATTTGAATGGTTGCCGCATAGGTAAAATCTTGAGAGGTTTGGCTCTGGTCAATCTCCCCTTTTGCATAGAGTTCAATTTTCTCCGCTTTTATGTCTTTGGATGCAATAAAATGGCAACTTTCTTCTTTTTGATTATTTTTTGCGCCATCAATCTGTGCACTCCAGTCATCGGTTGATACCGTCCGCTTCAGAAATAAGGACCGACCAATGAACATTTCAGTCATTTGCTGAGGATCCTCATTTTCGGCTCGCGCAAAATTCGTATCAGTAAGACAAAGAACAATTCCTAAAAGTCCCGCAATAGATTGCCTGCTCATGCTCACCTCAATGGGTCTATTTTACGCAATTTGAAACAGGAATTCGACGGTATTTTTCGGAGTCCAGCCTAGGTTGAAGATTGGACAGAGTGATGATGGCAAGTTAATGTGTGTCTATGACATGGATTCTAAAGACTCTCGTCGCACTCATCGCCTGCCTTCACATTTATTTTTTGATTCTGGAGATGTTCCTTTGGACAAAACCAAAGGGATTGAAAATCTTTAGGCAGTCGCTGGAAAATGCAAAATCATCGGCTGTTTTGGCGGCCAACCAAGGGCTCTACAATGGATTTCTAGCGGCTGGGCTACTTTGGAGTTTGATTCACCCTTCGCCTGAAATTTCAAAACAGCTTCAGTGTTTTTTTCTTGCTTGCGTGCTGATGGCCGGCCTCTATGGCGGCTATAGCGTTGGCAAAAAAATCGCTTTGATCCAGGCGCTCCCCGCCGCAGTGGCTCTGGCTCTTTTAGCTTTCACATTTTAATCGAACTTTTTGCATTCTTGACCTCACCAAGGTGGCAGGATAATTTGAGGCGGAGTGAAAAAAAACACAATCCTCTCTCTGCGAGTCGGTTTTTTAATTTCAGTGCTTGCCACAACTGGCAGCCTCTTCTTTAGCGAAGTGATGAGGCTTCCGCCTTGCGTTCTGTGCTGGTACCAAAGAATTTGCATGTACCCGCTCGTTGTCATTTTTGGCGTCGCGCTTTTTAAAGGCACTAAGGACAGCTTTAAATATTCTTTCGCTTTGAGTTTGATCGGACTGATGATCGCTATTTACCACACCCTTCTTTATTACGGCGTCATTCCTGACAGCATCACACCCTGCACCCAAGGAGTGTCTTGCACTTCCAAACAAATCGAATGGCTTGGCTTTATCACCATTCCCCTTTTATCTTTGGCTTCGTTTTTGATTCTCACAATTTTGTGTTTCTTCGCTTTAAAAAAGGATTCGCCCAATGAAAGGCAATAAATTTTTTGTCATCGCCATCTTAGCTCTCGCTGCCATTGGCTTTGCGGTTTTTAAATTCTCTTATCAAGATCAACAACAATCAGATGCGCCTCAAGTGGCAAGCAGCGATCTGATCAAGGAACACAGCCCAAGCTTGGGACCGGTCGATGCGCCCGTCCAGATTGTCGAATTTTTAGACCCTGAATGCGAAGCTTGCCGGGCTCTGGATCCGATGGTGAAAGGCCTTATGAAACAATACGAAGGCAAAGTTCGCCTTGTCGTCAGATACATGCCCTTTCATGGAAACTCTCTCTTAGCGGCGACTTCCTTAGAAGAAGCCCGCGATCAAGGAAAGTACTGGGAAGCTTTATCGACTCTGTTTTATTACCAGCCTCAGTGGGGAGATCACCACAACCCAAAACCAGAATTGATTGCCAAGTATCTGATCGACCTTGGCATCAAGCCAGAAACTCTCAAAGAGGCCTCGCTCATGCAAAAGCACAAATGGAAAGTGGATCTCGATTTTGAAGATGGCAAAAAAGTCGGAGTCAAAGCAACACCCACTTTTTTCATCAATGGGAAAATGCTGACCGAGATTGGTTATGAACCTCTTAAGAAAGCCATCGAGAGCGAATTGTCGAAGTAAACAAGCTCACTAACTGCATTTAATACCAGAAATCACCACAAAAGATCGAACAGTTTGAACATTCAAGACCGAGAGTCCCGCCTTCTGAAGACATAAAATAATTTCTTCTAGTTCGTAGAGGTAGATTGTGTCGGTCACAGACCTTCCAGCAGAATTTAAAATTGCACCTTGAAAAGTAGATCCATTAAGACTTTTTTGTTCATACCGATCTTTCCATGCGTCGTATTGACTTGGATCTGCCGTGACAATCAGAAAATTTCCATTCCCTTTAAGAACACGGCTCAACTCGCTGGAAGCTTTGGAAATGTCACTCAAAAGATGCGAAATTTCTAAAGACAATAAAAGTCAGGCACGGCATTTCCAAATGGGGTTCCTGCTTTGTCGGCCTTAAAACAATGATTCAACCCATCTGCACCTGTTGCCGCTCGAAAACCCTCAAGGCAAAAATCAACCATAATTGCCATTCCAAATGGAGTTCCATTTTTATCGGTGTTAAAGCAGCCCAGACCGCCGTTGCTACTTTTTGCAATTCGATACTCACCTGATTCGCATTGGCTTGCATGAACACTGTTGCCAAAAACAGCTCCTGTCGAATCCGCGGCAAAACATTGAATGCTTCCATCAGAAGCCTCAGCCGCTCGGTATTGAGCAATGCAATTCACCCAATGAACACTATTTCCGAAGGCTGTCCCATACTTATCCATGGGGAAACAACTGACTCCTCCGGCCGAATCCTTTGCCAATTTATAGCCCGCATTCACAACGTGCGAAATCAAAAGGCCAAGCAAAGCCATAAAAAATATTTTTCTCATAATGATTCTCCCGATTCTTCAGGATCATTCATAAGTGAGATCAGCTAGAATATCGCCTGCAATTTTTCTGTACAGTCGTTTTTACCCGGTGGAGCCCACTTTTTAGGGAAGTTCACAGCGCTTTTTGATTCTCTGCTGTTTTTCTTTTGAGACACAGTCAAAAAGACTGCTGGGCGCTTCTTTGAGTTCAGATTCGGCGAAACTGCTGTCCCAGAGATCGCTTTCGCATCGATCAAAAGCATCCACTTCGGAATTGATGTTTTTAAAATGGGTCAGGGATTTTTCATCAAAGGAAGAGTCTTTCAGATTCCGCTTGCTCGTTTTCAACTCTTCTTCAAGCTCATTTCGAATTCGCAGCGCAATTTGACTGATGCACTCATCTGTATTGGCCCAAGAACAATTCGAAGCCAAGAGTCCCACCAGAAGGCCCAAAATGATTTTCATTTTTCGATCATTTCACGAGGAATTTTGAAAGACAACTCGATTGGATTTTCGAGCTGCTCCCTGGCTGGACTTTAGTGCCGACCCCTTGCACCTCTTGCTCTTCTTGGTCATCATCAACATCATGGAAACACCAAATACCCACAGCATGCCGATTGGTTATCTCTATTGGATTTTTGGTTTCACTGGGGCCCATCGTTTTTTCTATGGCCGACCCATCACGGGAACCATTTGGTTTTTTACTTTTGGCCTGCTGGGAATCGGCTGGCTGATTGACGCTTTTCTCATTCCCGGCATGGATCGCAAGGCCGACAGAAAATACGCTCAAGGCTCTTTGAACTATTCGCTCTCATGGGTTCTTCTGACTTTTTTTGGAGTTTTCGGCCTGCACCGATTTTATATGGGAAAATGGATCACCGGGCTGATTTATTTTCTGACTGGCGGCTTGTTCTTATTTGGATACCTTTATGATCTTTGGACTTTGAATTCTCAACTGAGCGATCTCAACGCCAAAGAACAATTGACTGGAAGTCGATAAAGGCTAGCTCAGCCATCTCCGGCCCGCACCTTCATGCCGCTCTGGAACCATTTTCAAAACGATCGATCAGACGATCAATGGAAGTCAGTTTGTTCTGCCCCAATTGGTGCCGTGACTTAGTCGTTCGACCAAAGAATTGAAAATAGGAAAAGACCCTTCGTTTGAAGGGCCTTTTTTGAAAACACCGAAAATCAACGCGCCGAGTGAAGCAAAAAGGGAAAGGCACCCTTCGCTTTACGGAGCTTTGCTGAAAAACCTGACGTAATCAAACTGAGCCGATGATGGCAAAGCAGCCGTTTCTATCACTGAGTCCCCGAAAGCAATCGAAGTCAGCCAAATGTTTTGATCTCCTTGAGTGACTTGCGTGAGATCAACAGAATGAGTGAACTTGCCGTCAAAGTAGAACTTCACAACAGTCGGAGTGAATTCTGCTCCCCAGATATGGAACTCCTGTTGAATATTGGGAGTCGAAATTCGAGGATGGCCTGAAAACAAGCGCTCCCAATCTCGATTGGCCCAAGCATGCACTCCTGAGATGTAACTTGTCTCAGCCAGCGAATCATTTTCACAAATATCAAGCTCTTGCTGAGCATTGGTTACACCTGTGTCTCTGCCGTTGTATCTCATCGTCCAAAAGGAAGTGTGAAATCCTCGAGCCGCCGGAATTTTAAAGCGCGCTTCATAGTAACCATATTTGAAGAGCTTTTTGGTGATCACACCGGACCCTGAGTACGGCATGGTTCCACCGGTGAGCACATTCAATTTCAAATGCAAAAGGCCTCCAGAAACCGAAACGTTCTGAGGAAGTTGAGTGCTCGACCCCTTACTATCGATTCGGAAATCCCACTGCGTGGTATCCAAAGCTGTGCCGTTGAACTCATCATGCCAACTAAGACTGTAATTTCCAATAGTGCCATCCACGTTTAATGGTTTCACAGCTGTGGTCGTCGATCGACGAACCAAGCGAATCGCGTCGGCTGTCACAATCCCCTCTGTGCCGGCATTGCTAATGGTCACGGCTGCATTGGATCCAGCTGTGAAATTGTAAGCACCCAGTGGGAGCCAATGCTGTCCACTTTCTGTCGAGAATTGATTGACGAGCATTTGCTTGCTTCCGCCACTGTATTGAATGGTCACAGGCACAGCTCCGGCGCGATCCATTGCCGTGATTGCGCTCAATTCAACATCATAGGTTCCTGAAGTCGTGATCGGGAAAAGCATTTTGAATGTGCTTCCACCTTTATTGCGATTACCATCGTGAACGTAATTGGTTCCACAGTGAGAAGCTTCATAAGTGCTTGAAAGCCAAGTGCCAGTGGCGACGTTTCCAGCTTTGGAATTGTCGGTGGTATTGGCACAGTTTAAACTTGCGACTCCTTTTGAATTCAAAGTGGCTCGAACAGCATCAACGACCACATAGCCTGAAGTGCCCGCATTGCTGATCACCACCTGTGCTACACCTGCCGCCTTATATGTATAAATCCCTAATGAAACCATTTCCTGCCGAGTCTGGCTTGAATATTGATTGATAAAGGAATCATGCCGACCATAGGAATCTGAAACAGAGACCGGCACACGGGTTGCTCGATTCGATCCCAACATCATATTCATGCTGATCTCATAGGTTCCTGGCGCCGTGATTGGAATTTTAAATGTAAAACTTTTGGACCCTTTCCCTGCGTTGCCATCATGAAGGTAATTGGAGCCCACATAGCCGGTACTGAAGCTGCTGGAAACCCAAGCCCCTGAAACCACGACGTTCGCCGACTGACTGTTGTCAATCGTGGTTGCCGCTAAAGCCTGCGCTTGAAAAGCCCAGACACTTAATAGAATTTGCGTGACTTGAAAATAAGACCGAAAGAACTTTCGCCAAAGAAAATTCATATTCCCCCCTAAATTGTGATTCGAAATCTCCTGCGTGATTCCGAGTTCAAGAAAGAG
>JBGGMM010000117.1:0-4254 GCA_041288045.1 Pseudobdellovibrionaceae bacterium
TAAATCCAACCGAGTTAAATTCCAAGGAGCCGATTGACTGCCCGAAGATGAATTCCACCACAGAGTGGAGGAAATTCGATAAAGGACTTCTGCATGGCGAAGGTTGGTCAATTTCAGCCAAAGCCCTGCACGATACAAAGACCCATCAGAGCTAGTCGAAGGCTTTTTTGTTTGCAGTTCAATCACTTGCAGATCATTGAAGTTCGCAGCCGAATCCGCAAAGCTCGCCGAAGCCAGAGTTGGAGCCGAACTGGTCACTGAAATTTCAGAACCAGCAACAGCTTGATTGTTGCTGACATTGATTAAAGCCGCAGAAGCGGTCTGCCCAGCTCCCCCAGCGGCCATCACAACCTCTAAAGTCCAAGGAGTGCCATCAGCCACTTTGTCATAGGCGGCACTGTTTTTTCTATACTGCGAATAGTGTTGAGTGTTGTTCTGGAAATAATTGAGAAAATTGACCTTATCGAGAGCTCCAGCTCCTGTGTCTGCCGAATCCGCATCGCCCCTATATCCAGCAGTGAGCGGAATATAGATTTTCGTTTGAGTCGCATTTTCCTGGCGAATCAACATTCGCCCTGCAAACACTTGCAATTGCCCAGCGGAAGCTGTGGCTGAAAGCTGCAAGCGATAATTGCTCGCCCCACTGGTCGCTGCAAAAGCTCCGCGAACTCGGGTGGGATTATTAGACCGAGCAGGCACAGACAGTGTCGCTTTGACGGCACCACTGGAATCCAGCAACTGAACGCTTCTTGCCACCGAATCGGCATTAGAAGCCACGATTTCAAAGGATCGATCCACAACTCCGTCGTAATCATCCGAATTGAAACTGGTTCGAGTGCGTTCAAAAGTCGCGACTGTAGTTCGCGAAGCCAATCCCTTATCCACAAGCTCAATGGGAACTTCCAAATTCACACCAGGAACGAATGTCTGCTCACAAGAGGAAGCTGAAGCCATTTGCGGAGCAGACGAGTAAGGATTTGGCAATGAAGGCTGATAAGCCGATTGCACCAAAGCTTCCGAACAGCTCAGATCTTCAATTTGTTTGGAGCAAGAATCTGTGGCTGTCGTGTTTCCAACCAAGTCTCCAGAGTTTTCAGCTTGAAGAATTGAATTCAAAGTATCGTAAGCCGAAGAAAGGCCCAAAACTGGGGCAAATCCACCAGTCACCGACAATCCGTCGGAACATTGCTGAACACTCACCTCTGGAAAGCAACGAACAATCACAGCGCAACTTGAAGCAAGAACTCGTTCAGATGTTTTTGCGAAGGGATTTCCAACTGTGCTGGTGTTTTTATTTTGATCGCCAGGAGCAGAAATGAAATTTTTCGGGTCTCCGCAATTGGAATAAGAGAAAATAAGAAAGGCAAATGCCACCCCAAGTTTGATCTTCACCGAATTTTTCATGGTTTAGTCCCCCCATCCCCTTCATCATCCGAATCAAAAAGCGGAAACAACTGAATGTTGAGCTGATAAACCTTGGTGGTCTTCTGATCCTGATTCACAACGTCTATCAGTTCTTTTCGGAAGTTTTGAATCATCTCTTTAATTTTCTTAGCCATTTCGGCAGAAACACCGATCGTCATCCCCGATATATCCCGCTCTTCCCTTGGCACGTTATCGATGCTTTCAGATGCCTTTTGCATCATCTCACGATGAAACTGTGCCACTGAGCTCAAAGCCACCTCGTCATCGGAGGCCACGTTGGCGGCGACCTGCTGGAGCTTGCCATTTTCATCTCTCTTTAAGAGCCCCAGCGCGATCAAATCCTCAAAGCCTCTTTGAATCTCACTTTGAGTCACTTCCGAGAGAAAATGTTTGGCAATCCACGGAATGTCTTCGCGAAATCCCGGAAGCCCCACCATTCCGCGCAAAATACTGAGATACCATTTCGAAGTGTAATTAAAGAGAGCTTCTCTGAGAGGATAAATTTTCCGGTGCGTCCGATAGCTCATCAATTCTTCAGCATAGCGATGACGATCTTCACTGCTCGAAGCCTGATTGAGCATCGCCAATGTCACAAAGAACTGAGTCTCCGCTTTTGTCATTTTCATTGCTTGCGCGAGAGCCATTGCACTTTCGTGAGAGACATTGCTCTTTCCATCGATCACAAACTTAATGAAGTTCGATGATTTAAATCCCGCCAGTCTTGCAAACATACGATGCGAGAATTTTTTATTTTCTGCTTTTGAGTAAAGATAATAGTCGCGAATGTACTCGCGGTAATTGCTGTACTCGAACACAGATTTTTTAGCAGGAACATTTGACTCGCTCAAACTCTGCCTCATGCGTGTTTTTACAATTTGTCTCAATTTACGACTGTTTTTATTCTCTCATGATTTTCAACGATTTACAATTTCGCTAAACAACAACTAAACGGAATATTCTTTCAACCCCTGGAAATTCGAAATGAAAAAGATAAACTGTATTTAATAGAAACAGAGAACTCGTTTCTCTCTCTAAACACTGACCTGTCGATGTCTCGTTTAGAAACACTCTTCACTGTCCCCTCGGTGAAAGTGAATCTTTCGGAATAGACCTTGAAAGCCGACGCCAAAGCATCCCCTCGCTGAAGCGTCGGCTTCTTTTTTTCCAAATTCCAAAAATCTAAAATCTCATTTTGAGAAATTTCGATGAAAGAGTCATTTCAAATTTTTCTCAGACAGTGATTGTCTCAAATCACGACGCGATTTACGCCTCAAATGCATTACAATATTTGAAAACTCTACTAAACGGTTTCTAAACGCTTTGCTCGCTCAACCCATGGAAACCCGAACTGATTTTGATAGACTAGTTTTATTAACGAACACGAATTTCTAATTCTTTCTAAACAGTGGTCCGTATCTGTCTCGTTTAGAAGCACTTAAATTTCCAAGGAGGAAACGTATGCGGGCAAATACGAACCACTGGCTATTGAAAAAAACCTGGCAAACTGGACTAATCACATTCGTCGGTTTGTTTTTACAAACACAAGCGGCTGAAGCAGCGACAATCACCGCTGCCAGCTGTGAACTCTCAGCCGTTCAGAGCGCTGTGAATTCATCTGTTGATGGCGACACAGTCAATGTTCCTGCCGGAACTTGCACTTGGAGTTCAGCACTGAGCATTTCAAGTAAAACAATCATCCTGAAAGGCGCAGGAGCACTAGCATCTGGCGGAACTCGCATCAATTATGGTGGCAGTGGTCACACTTTAGTGAGCATCAATGCTGGATCTAAAACTGGGAAAATGGATGTTTCTGGATTTTACTTTTATGGTGGTGATTCCAATTACTGGAATGGAACAGCTATGCAATTGTGGGGACCCAAAAATTGGAAGAACCTCCGTGTTCACCACAACGTTTTTGACAACAACAATCCTTGGACGATCAAGGGATATTCAGGCACTCATGGTCTGATTGACCACAACACATTCAAGGGCAATGCCTTTGGTATCATGCTCTACGGGGCAGGAGCAGCTGACTGGGCATCGACTTTGACATTGGGAACTGCCGATTTCTTTTTCGTTGAAGATAATAATTTTGATTTCAATGATTTTTACGGCGCCACTGGCGCGCCCGTCATGGACATGGATTCTGGCGGTCGTCAGGTGTTTCGAAACAATACGATCAAACACGGCATGTGGGAAACCCACGACAAAGCCCGAAGCGGACTTGTTAGCGCCAATGCCTTTGAAATTTACAACAACACTTTCAACGGCGGCACCACCAACAAATGGAAAGCCATCGACGTTTCTGCCGGAACCGGTGTGATCTGGGGAAATAAAATGATTGGAGATTATACCATTCCAATCGGTGCGATTGATTACAAATCATTCGATCCAAGATCCGTTCGTCTTTGCGATGGAACTGATCCTGCGGACAAAAACGTTCCCGGTGAATCAGGTTGGATCTGTCAATACCAAATTGGTTCAATGAGTGAAGGCCCCTCGGCTTATACCTACCCTCTTTATCTTTGGGGAAATACGGAAAATAGTACCGCGGTTGGAATGACTTGTACCGATGGTTGCAACCACGTGAAATCAGGCCGTGACTACATCAACTCGGCTTCAGCCAAGGCGGGATATGTTCCTTATACTTATCCGCATCCTTTGCAAGCAGGTGGCTCTCCAACAACACCTCCTCCTCCGCCACCATCACTGGCAGCTCCAACAAATTTGCGAGTCGTGTCTGTTGCTTACAACCAAGTGAAGCTGCAGTTTGATGATTCCAACTCAACTGAGAGCGGATTTCAAGTTCACAGAAAAATCGGAAGCTCT
>JBGGMM010000118.1:0-3808 GCA_041288045.1 Pseudobdellovibrionaceae bacterium
AAAGAAGACAAGGAGTCGGCATTCTGAAGTTCGATTGGCACTAAAACATATCCATCGGGAATGTAGGTATCTGCCGTTTCTTCTGGAGTATCTTCCGTTTTTTCAGGTGCAGAAAAAAATTGAACTCCAAGAATGATTAAAAGCATGCAGGCGATAGAAATCACAAGCAATCGATTGCGTGGATCTTGCAGCCATTTCTTGAATTTTTCTTTATCGAGAAATTTCATTTTGTTTTCCTTTAAAGCGAAACTGATGAGTTTGTTTTTGATGTTCCTGCATACGAACCAACAAAAAGGTAAAGAAACCAGCCAGCACCAGAAATAGAGTCAAAGTTTCCAGGAGAATCTGTCCGCGTGAAGAATCTCGGTAAAGCTTTGACCCTTTCTCTGAATGGTGGCACTGCAGGAGTCCTTTTTTTTGTGTTTGTTTTGTATCCATTGCCCTTGATCCTTATGGCCTGTTTGAAACTGAGAGATCCAAGAAACATGCAAAGCCTGTTGCTGTTCAAATTCGGCTTTCAGTTCATAGGCAGGAGCTGTCTCCGGACGATCCGGCTGCACGGCCAGGACAGGAATTTGAGGAGTCAAAGTTTGAATTTGAAAATTGAAATGTGGTGGCAGGTGGGCTTGGAGATCCTGGCTTTGCTTTTTGATTTTTCTGAGAACTGTTTGAACGCCTCTGCTCATTTCAAAATTGGCCTGAAGAATCAAACTCCTTTGAGCCCCATCGAGCTGGCGCCGAAGTTTTTCAATTCGTAAGATTTCCATTTTGGCTTTCGCGGCCAAGGGGAAATTTTTTGTTGCGATTGCAATTGCCAATTGAATTTGGGCTCTCTGTAATGCTAGCCGCAAAGCCTTTGCAGACGTATTTAAATTCATTAAAGTTCTTAAATGAGAAGCCGTCGTTTTTTGAGTTTTTAAAAGCTCAGTCCGGCAGATATGCAAAGACTGCATCCAGTTCTTGGTCAGATATTGCGAAAACAAAATGGCAAGAATTCCTGATATAAGAAGTGGGAGCAGAGCCAAAAGAAAGACCAGGGCAAATCCTTTTTGGTTACTCATTTGGATTTCAGGGGGATTTCGATTTGGTCTTGGTAATCCCAGGTGACAGTTCGAAGCGACAGGATTTGGAATTTCATTTTGAGGTTCAGGATCTGCTGGTTTCCCTGCTTGCGCGCCCACAGAGAGTGCATTTTGCCAAAGCGAAATGCGCTTTCCAGTTCTTTTTGAAATTTGTTCTGGCAAAGCCAGGGATTTGAAATTTCTCGACATACTAAAAACTCGTGGGAGGTGAAGCGAAGTTTCGTTTTCAAGAAACACAGGTAAATCACACTCATCAAAAGCAGGGTGAAGGCCATCAGAGCTGCTGAGTAAACAACAGCTTCCACTGTGCTTTGACCTTTACTCTGAAGATGAAGAATCATTTTTCTTGTCGCCATCAGATGTGTGGTTGGCAAAATCTTTCATATCGCGTTTGCGATACATGGAAGATGAGACTTTTTGTGCTTCAGGTTTTCCGTCGACGTCTCCACCGAGGGCTCGAACCACTTTAGCAAAGCTGGTATTGACGTTTTGACTGACAGCTCTCATCAGGGCAATGGAGCCGACTCCCACCAGTGCGACGATGATGAGATACTCAATCAGAGTTTGGCCTTTTTGATTTTGAATCGGTTGAGAAGCGGACTTCATAAAACCTCCTGAGCTTGAGCGATTGCAAGCCCCGGGAAGTTCTGAACTCAATGAGGTTGAAGGAAAGATCCGAAGGACGGATCCTCCGAATTATTTTTTGGCTTTTTTAGCTGGCTTTGCAGCCGCTTTGCCCTTTGCCACAGGTTTAGCGGTGGCTTTTTTGGCTGGCGCTGCTTTGGCAGCTGGTTTTGCGGCTACTTTCACAGCAGGCTTTGCAGTGGCTTTAACTGCTTCTTTGGCCTTGGTCACTGGAGTTGCATGAGGAGCTTTGGCTTTTGGTTCTGCCACTTTTTCTGTCGCGGCTTTTGCGGCCTTAGCAGCTTCTTTTTCACGGGCTTTGTTGGCTGCTTTTTCAGCTGCTTTCTTGGCCTTTCGCTCAGCAATAATGCGGTCTAAAATCTCATAGGCTTCTTTTTGCAGGTCGTTTTCAAAAATAAAACGATAGAAGCCTTCGATTTCAGGGCTTTGACGGAACTTTTTCATGGATGTGGGGATGTTGTCAGATTGGACGAAGTCGATTGAGCTTCCGTCTTTGGACAGTTTCACTTTTTCTGACATAGGGCCCCCTGGTTTGAAGTTTCTGATCGGACCTTAATGCAGGAAGACTGAAGGGTCAAGAGCGAGGAGGCAGGAATTGAAATTAACTGAGAAGTTTGGGACATTTGGGAACATGAAAATATTAGATGGAAAATTGGTCTCAAAAGCCCGCCGAGAGGCTCTCAAACCTCGAATTCAAGCTTTCCAAGCCAAGGCCGGTCGTCCGCCGCATTTGGTGGTGGTTCTGGTCGGACAAAATCTCGCCAGCCAAGTCTATGTGCGAAATAAGATCAAGGCCTGTGAATCCGTTGGCATGCTCTCGACCAAAATTGAATTGCCGGAAAACCTGAACCAGCAAGCGCTTGAAGACACCATTCGAAAACTCAATGAAACCGAGAACGTGGATGGGATCCTGGTCCAATTGCCGCTGCCAAAGGGCTTGAAAGAAGAGCCGATTCTTGAGCTGCTGTCTCCAGCGAAAGATGCGGATGGATTTACTTTTCAATCTTTAGGTTACCTTTGGGGTGGAAAGCCTTTTGTGGCCCCTTGCACTCCAGCTGGGGTGATGTCGATCCTGGAACACTATCAAATCAAGCCGGCGGGAATGAAAGCTGTGGTTGTCGGTCGAAGCAATATCGTCGGAAAACCCATGGCGCATCTTTTGACCATGGCGGATGCAACAGTGACTCTCTGTCATTCCAAAACCAAGAATCTACGCGAGTACACTCTGCAAGCGGACCTGGTGGTTGTGGCAGCGGGACGTAAGCACCTTTTGGGAAAAGAAGATTTTAAGAAAGATGCGATCGTCATAGATGTTGGAATGCATGGAAGTGGCGAAGGTCAGGGGGTCACTGGCGATGTTCGATTCGAGGAACTGGAGGGCTGGGCTTCGGCTGCAACTCCGGTCCCGGGGGGCGTGGGTCCGATGACAATCACGACACTTTTGGAAAACACCGTCACTTTGGCTGAAAAGAGATTGAAGCTTTGATTCGATTTTTTCTCTTTTTCCTCATTCTGATTCAATTCCTCACACTGAGTTCTTCGGCTTTTGCGCTTGAGCTCGAGTACCTCAATCAATTCGTGCTTCCCCATAAGATGAGTTACAAGAAGAGCGTCTTGGGCGGGCTTTCGGGGCTGTATTTGGATGGGCCCGTCCTTTATGCTGTGTCTGATGATCGCGGAAACATCAATGAGCCTCGAATTTATGAATTCCAGCTCACAGTTCGAGAAAAAGAATTCAAAGTTGAGCCTCAGGGTGTGATTTTTCTAACTGTAAACGAGAGCGCTCTCTCTCATAAATCGACCAAATCCAAATCAAGGCTTTTTTCGAAAGTGTTGGATTTGGAGGGGCTCTCCATGACCCCATGGGGGGATTTTCTTCTGGTCAATGAAGGAGATTGCAACCACAAGCCGCGAGTGAATCCTCAGCTTTTCAGTGTGAAAAAGGATGGAATCATCCAAAAGGAATTTGAAGTTCCATCGCATTTTTTGCCAGAGCCCTCAGGTGAGCAGAAAACCGGAGTGCAAAACAATTTGGCTTTTGAAAGCGTGACTCTGAATCCCAGTGGCAAAGAATGGATGGT
>JBGGMM010000119.1:0-24802 GCA_041288045.1 Pseudobdellovibrionaceae bacterium
GGCGAATTTCATGTTCAATATGGTGGGGGGCTTCCAGATCCTTTGAAAGCCCGGTGAGTTTCAGTGACGACTTTTTCGCAAGTGAATTTGGACGGCCTCAATGATGAGGAAAAGCTAGAGGAACTTCTGCCTTCATTGAGCGATGGGCCCCGCGCCGATTTCGTTTGGACATCAAGTTTTCCTTTAGAGTACTAGCTCTTGGTCGAGGCTTCGGTGACACAGCCGCTTTTTCAATTCAAAATGAAATTGAAAAAAGGAGTCGCGAGACATGTTTCCTCCAGACACTCGAATTCTCGTCGCTGATGATATGCCCACCATTCGTGACCTTGTGAAAAGTCAATTAAAGGCCATGGGCTTTAAAACCATCCTCGAAGCTGCCGATGGCGAACAAGCCATGCAGGTTCTGGTTTCTAACAATTCAGCGGGAACTCCAATTCAACTGGTCATTTCCGACTGGAATATGCCAAAGATGACCGGTCTTGAATTTCTCAAGCAAGTGCGCGCTTCCAATGAATGGGCCAACCTTCCCTTTGTGCTTTTAACTTCTGAGTCAGAGAGAGACCAAGTAACAGAGGCCATTTTAGCCGGCGTCAGTCAGTATGTTGTGAAACCTTTCGCGGCCAAAATCTTTGAAGAAAAAATCAGAGGCGTTTGGGCTAAGCACAATCCGAAGTAATTCTTGAGTTTCTCAATTCATTCCATTCGATCTGATCTTTGATTGATGCTCTCAGTTTAAATCTGAGTTTCTCGTCTCTGTCCGGGTCAACCCTCCTAGTTGTGCATCCTGGAAACGGGGGCATCCATGCCCCCGTTTCCAGGATGAACGTGTCAGGACGACCGACTTCTTCAGTCGGGTGGTTGGCTTTGGATTCTTGAGATGTGACCGATACCCCATTTTTTTTGCTAGATAAGTCGGTATTCAGAATTCAGGGTCCTGATCCGTATTCTGAATTCTGTATTCGGAATTCTGAATACCGAATACAGAATACGGATCGGAATTCTGTATTCAGAATACTGTTCAGAGTTCGGGTCGGATGACTGAATGTTTTATGCTGCCTGTTTTTGGTTCTGCGGCTGCGATTTGATGTAGGGGACTCGGACCTTCAGGCTTGTTCCTTGCCCTAGCTTTGATTCGACCCAAGCGGTTCCGCCGATTGATTTGGCTGCGTGAAGAATGGCGTCCATTCCAACTCCGCGGCCTGAAGTTTCGGTGACCACTTCTTTTGTCGAGAATTGCGAATCAAAAAGATGTTGGATGACTTGCTCGTCGGTCTCGTTGCTGACGTCCATGCCTTTGCTTTGAAGGCGTGAACGGATTTTTGCGGGATCGACGCCGCCGCCGTCGTCTTTGACTTCGATTTCTAGCCAAGCGCCGGTGGTTTCAGTTTTTAGAGAAAAGAAAGTTTCGATTTTGCCTTCCCATGATTTGCCGGCTTTTTCGCGTTGATCAGGGGATTCGATGCCATGATCGACGGCATTTCGATAGGCATGAATGAAAGTTGAAAACAATTGTGAGTAGGGCTCGGGCAGGACGGGCAGGCTGGAGTTATGAAAAACAAGCGGATGCAATTGTTTCATTTCTCTTTCAGCAACTGAAAGAGCGACATCGTTGTACTGGTGAAAGAATTCGCTGATTGGCTCCATGAGAAAAGTTTCGAGGAAGCTCTCTTGGAGAGTGGCCGGTAGCTGAGACTGAAATTGATGGAGGATTTTTGCTGGGAGTTCAACCCAGCGTTCTTTCATTTTTTCCGGTGATCCCAGGATCTTTTCGTTTTCAACAGAGAAAGTTTTGAAATGAGTTTCGATTGAAAATGACGACTCTTTGAGCTTTTCAAAAAGAACAGGGGCCTTTTCTGTCTTCCAATCGGTTAAAAGAGTTTCTGCAGTGTGGGCCTGATCGGCCATGGGTTTGATTGAAAATGTGGCAGCTCCACCTTTTAAAGTGTGCAAGCAGCGAAACAGATTTTCGGGACTGGCGGCAGAGCCCTTTGTCAGTTCGGATTTCAATTCTTGCAGCAAGACTTCGGATTCCTGCAAAAAGCTTAAAACCTGTCGTTTGTGTTGGATCAAAGTGAGAATCATTTTGGCGTGAGCTCTTTCGGTTTCCGCCTCACGCTGAGCTTCGACGAGTTTAGTGATATCAGAAGCAACAACTACAACCCCATCCATTGCGCCTTCGCTGGATCTCAGAGGATAATACTCAATCTGAATATGCAAGCCTTGTGAGTGCGGCAAGCTTTGAGGGCCTAGCGGAGACAAATCTTCAAAGGGCAGCATCTCGGCAAACAAAGTGGTCATCCACTTTTTAAATCCAGGGATTTGTTTTTCCGGAAGCTTTAAAACATCCCAAATGTTTTTTCCCGCAGGCTTTCCTTCGATCGTTGTCTCGCAGGCTTTCGAGGAAACTTCCAGGCAGAGACCGGCTTGATTGAAAATGAAAAACCCCTGATGAAGGCTATCAAGAAGCGCAGTCATCATTTGATTCAATTTGCGAATCTCTGTGGTTCGCTCATCAACCATTTTTTCCAAGTTCTTGGAGTATTTTTCAAGTTCCGCCTGGGCTTTTTGCAGATCCAAGATGACGTTTTCTTTTTGCTCAAGCTCTTTGCGGTATTTTTTCTGAAGTGTTTCCTCGAGAGTCACGTCACGAAAAAAGACAAGCCAAGTTTTCTGACCTTCGATTTCGCTGAAAGGCTGCATGGTGATTTGAATCTTGCCGGTTTTTCCGCTCTCAGTCTCAAACGCGACTTCTTGGTAGGCGGTTGGGTCTGCGACTTGATCGAGTGTGTTTAAATGGTCGATGGGTTGGGCAAATTTGAAGAGCTCGTCAAACACGGGTTGGGAGCGGATCAATTTGCGAACAGAGAGATCGACAATCAAAGAAGCAGGTTCATTGCAATAGAGGACCTTTTTCTCCTGATTGAGAATGAAAACAGGTTCTAGCAAAGTATCAAAAAGTTTTGCGTCCACCATCATAATTCAGTCACTCTTCGGTTTTCGGAGGCTTCGTCTTAATGAGAGGTGACCGTCCTTGAAACATTTGAAATCGATTCTGGACTCGCTGGACAGAAGTCGAGGCAAAGGAGGCTGGACCAACGCCCATCTCTGAGACAATTCGATACCGCGCCCGAGGAGGGAAAGTGATACTGTTATGAGAGATGAAGCGTCGTGGGTTGAGCATCCGATATAAAATTTTATTGCTGCTGACAATGATGCCTTTGATCACATTGGCCATTTATCTTTTCCTGGCTGTGCAAGTTTTCGAAGAAGATAAAGTCGCCTATGTTTTCGAGAGCACAGATTCAGTGGCGCGTACGCTTTCGTCTCAAGTGACGACAGAGCTGGGTGGAATTCTTGCGTCCTCCAAACCAGTGATGCAGGAATTTCTGCTTGAAAATCATTTTGGAAAAATCTCGCAGGCCATTTTCGATCCGGCTGGCAATCTTGATTGGATCGCAGTTTACCGAAAATCCGAAACTGGATATGAAAAATTGGCTGTGGGTGGAAAGCCAGAGGCCAATTCAGAAAAGGACTTAGAATCCCTTGGGGATCTGACGCCTCTGATGTCGGAGGTTCGCCAGAAAAATCGTTTGGTAAGAGTGCCCTTTAAAGACGAACGGGTTCTCATTGTGGAACGAGTCTCACTTGGGAAAGAAGAAGATGAACGGATCTTTTTGATTGTGGCTCAACTTCCAGAATTGGTGAGCAGCTTTCGTTCGGGACGAAGTGAAGTTTTCCTGGTGAATGATCAGGGACTTGTTCTCTTTGGGCCTGCAGACAGCGAAGGGGCTTTGATCAAAGAGAAAATCTCCAATGAAATTTTAGTTGATGCCAAACAGCTTCAGCAGGCCTCTGAGACCAATGAAATTAAAAGCAATAAAGGGCAATCGCTGCTGGCTGCTTACGCAAAAACTGGAGTCGGGGATTTGCTGGTCGTGTCGCTTGTGGATCGGACAAAGGCTTTGGCCGCTGTTGGCACTTTGATTCGACGATCTCTCGTTTTTTTCGTTTTGCTGATTTCTGTTTCCACTATCGTCAGTCTTGTGGCTTCGGGAACTTTGACTTCGGCGCTGACAGATCTTTTTGGTGCGACCAAAAGGGTGGCCGAAGGACAGTTCGACATCCAAGTTGAAGTCAAATCCAGTGACGAAATCGGCAGTCTGGCTGATTCCTTCAATGCCATGGCCACAGAAGTTTCCCGTCTGATGGGTGAGACGGCTGAAAAAGCGCGAATGGAATCGGAACTCAAAACAGCCCAAACTGTTCAAGAGACTCTGTTTCCTCCGGCATTAGCAGATTTGAGAGGATTTAAAATTGCTGGTTACTATGAGCCCGCCAGTGAGTGCGGCGGAGATTGGTGGCATTATTGCCAAGTCGAAAACCGAGTGTTCCTGTGGATTGGTGATGCCACTGGGCACGGAGCTCCTGCCGCATTGATTACCAGTGCGGCGAAATCAGCTGCGACAATTATTGAAAGATTGGATGTCGAGCCAGCTCAGGCCCTGGGGCTCCTCAATCGAGCGATTTATGATGTCAGCAAAGGGCGCATTATGATGACTTTCTTTTTGGCCTGCTTTGATTTGAATACTCATGAGTTCATCTATGCCAATGCCAGCCATGAAGCACCTTTTTTGATCAAACAAGCCGGGCAGCCACCGAAGAAAAAAGATTTAATCCCTTTGAACGAGGTCACCAGTCCGCGATTGGGCCAAGATCGCGAGACACAATATGAACAAATCACCATCAAGCTGGATAAAGGTGATCGAATTCTTTTTTACACTGACGGAATTCCAGATATTGAAGATCCTCAGAAAAATTCTTGGGGAGAGCGCGAATTCATCAAGGGCATTTTGTCCTCGGTTGCGACATTTCCGCCAATTGCAGATTCTGTCCAGACATTGGTGGAACAGTTTTCAAATTATCGACAGAAAGCTCCGCTGAAAGACGACATCACTTTTTTCATGGCCCATTTTGCCGAAGAGATCGGCGATCCTGTCGAGCGCATTTTAGCAGAGGATCCGATCGGGCGGGTGTCATGAAGTTTCATGCACAGGGCAGCGCCATTTTCGCCAATCTTTCGGAGCAGGCCAAGCGGCTTTATCCAAATATTCAAGTCATTACTTTGAATTCAAAATCCGGAGCCACAGGAAAAGAAGTCGTTTTCGTGGACGAGAATCTGGAAGCTGATCAAGTGATTGCCGAAGTGATCAATCGGAATCTTCACAATTTGATTCAGAAAAATGAAGGACGTTTTGAAGAAACCCTTTTGGCTTCAGGACGTTTGCTCGAGAACCAAAAGAATTACTTTCAGAGCGATTATTGTTTTTTCGCTGATCATGCCGAAACGAAAGTGCAGATTCCGTTTACCGGCCCTCCAGATAAGCAGGTCTTAAAAAAATTGTCCTTGGAATTTTCTCGGCAAGTGGGAAATTCTTCAGTGGTTTCGGCTGCTGACGCGGTCATCGAAGAGCTTTACATGAATGCGATTATCGATGCCCCCAGAGAGGCGAAGAAAAAAGGAATTCAAAGCCAAGGGATTGAATGCCAGCTTTATCTTGGTAAAGTGAAGGATTGGCTACAGGTCTCTTGCACGGATCCCTATGGCTCTTTGGACATTCAACAATTTTTAGGCAGAATGAGTGAAGTTTACACCAAGGGAGCTGGACAAGCGATCAATCTTGATGATTCCGGTGGAGCGGGATTGGGCTGCGTGATTCTTTTTGAAGCCAGCGCCTGTCTGATTTTGGGAGTGCAGCCAGGAGTTCAGACGAAAGTCACTTGTCTGATCCCTTTGGGCATTTCGAACAGGAAAAGGGCCGAGATGAAAAAAAGCCTTCATTGGTTTGAACTTTAAAGGTTAAATAGAGAGAAGAGGTCATCCATGTCAAAGTTTGAAATTAAAATTGAAAAAGCGGGTTCTGCTTGGAAGGTCAACATGGC
Organism: Pseudobdellovibrionaceae bacterium; assembly: GCA_041288045.1. Taxonomy (GTDB): domain Bacteria; phylum Bdellovibrionota; class Bdellovibrionia; order Bdellovibrionales; family Bdellovibrionaceae; genus 21-14-0-10-47-8. Next base: position 5,941 of record JBGGMM010000119.1, read on the forward strand.
TGGCGTGATTGATGAGGATGCTGATTTTAATCCCCACAGCCTGGCTGGCGCGCCTGCAGTTGAGCTCCAATTGTCTCAAATCAAATCGATCAATTCTTGTGGAATCCGTGAATGGATCAAATGGATGGGGACCGCCGGATCTGTTCCTGTGAAATATCATGAGTGTCCAAAAATCATTGTTGATCAAATCAATATGGTTCAGGGATTTTTGCCGGCGAATGGCAAAGTGATGTCATTTTATGTTCCCTATTACAATGATGATTCTGGATCGGAAAAAAACGTTCTCTTCACTCTCGGCAAAGAGTATGGCGATCAGGGGATCCAAGCTGCCCCAGCTGTCAAAGATGAGCAGGGGAATGATATGGAAATGGACATTGTCGAAGCCAAGTATTTCAAATTCTTGAAAAAATAATCGGATCTTTGTCTAGAGCAGCTGGCCCTCGGTCTGGGTCCATGCTGGTGCCCATCAACTTATGCTCCCGGTCCGCCGATAAAAAGGGATAGAGGAGTTCAATTTCATGGCGCGAGGAAAAATCGCAATTCTTGAAGACGATATGACTCTCGGAGCTGCCCTTAAGACAGCTTTCGAGAGAGCTGACTTCGAGGCCTATTTCACCTCTAAACCCAGCGAAATTCAGGAATACCTTGAGAGAAACAATGTCATGACACTCTTCGTGGACTGTCTTTTGCCGACAGGAAGTGGTGTTGATTTTGTCGAAGGACTGCGCAAGAAATTTCCGCCCAACTCTCTGGATGTGGTGATGATGAGCGGGATTTTTTCAGATGCCAGCGTCATCAAAGACACTGTTCGCGCCACCAAAGCCACTGCTTTTTTGAAAAAGCCATTTGACCTCGAAGAGGCAATTGCTTGCGTGAAAACCAAAGATGCGCCAATGCAGCGTGAAGACCTCTCGCCGCGAAAAGCTCTTTATCTGCTCTTCAATAAACCCAAAGTCTCCGTTCGAGAAAAACGCAAAGCCATCGAAGCACTCGAGGAAATCCACGGCTTTGACTTGCCTTATCTCTATAGCCTTTTGGTGGAAACTTTGGCCAGTGGCCACTTGAACATTGTCGGCCAAAAAGGTGATGTTTTGGGAATTTCATTTTCAAATGGACGGATTGTCGCAGTTGATATTGCCGATAAGGAAACTCAGCTGGGAAAACTTTTGATCGAAGCTGGCTACATTTATCCCGATGACCTCAAAGAAGCTCTCAGCGCCACGACAGCGAAAAAATTAGGGGATCGTTTGATCACTGCCAATCTTCTGAGCCCGCATGCTTTTAACATCGCTCTCGCCAATCAGATGAGCATTCGACTTTCGCGAACGATCATTGATATGCCGGTGAAAGTGAATTTCGTTGCAACCGACGTCGAGTTGACTCACCCGCATATTGATTCGGAGGCTTTTTCAGTTTTCTTGCATGACTGGATTGCTTCAAAAATTGATTTTGAATGGCTCAAAGCTCACTACACTCAGTGGGGAGATTACAGCTTGGCAAAATCACCGGCTTTCTCTCTTGATCATCCGCTTTTGAAAATGCCATTGGTGGCTCACTTTCATGGATTTGTTGATTTTCTGACGAAGGGTCAATCCCTCAATCAAATGATGGATCAAAAAAAGTTCCCTGAAGAAACAGCTTACAAAGCTCTGCATCTTTTGTTGGCCAAGGGAATTTTGATTTTCGCTGACAGAGCGGTCAGCCAAGATCCAGCTGAGAGGATCAAGGTTCTGAAGCGTTTGCAGTCTCAATTGGCTCACAGGAACAAACTGGAAACTTGGGATGTTTTGGTTGGTTTCGCTGGCGGATCGGATTCGGATGTCCAGTTTGTATTTAACGAATACAAGCGGCTTTTGGGTCCACAACCTCCAGCCGACCAAAAAGAAATTGCCAAGATCTGGGAGCAACTCAAGCAGATTGGTGAAGAGGCCTTGAAATTTGCTCACGGCGGAAGCCGCGAGAAAATGAAAGAGGAAATTGCCAAACAAGAAGTCGAAGCCAAAATCAAAGCTTCTTCCTTGTTTGAAGAAGCGAGAGCAGCTCTGCACAAGTCGCTCTACACTCAAGCGATGCCGCTTTTGACCAAATCACTTTCCTTGGATCCGTCCTTGGTCAAAGTGAAGCTGCATCTGATCTGGGCTCGTTTGGGACAGGCTGAAACACGGGGCGGAGTCAAACCACAGCTTTTAAGCGAAGTGGAAATGGATCTTCTGCAAGTTCCACCTGAAGAAAAATATGAAGCTCTATATTCATTCGTCATGGGACTTTTCAGCAAAGCCAAAGGGGATCTTCCAACGGCGAAAAAGTTTTTTGAAAAGGCCTACAATCTGGACAACAATTTCATTGCTGCCCGTCGTGAGATCGCCATCATTGTCGGTAAAACTCAAAAGAAAGACCCCTTGAATAGGGACCTGAAAGAGCTTGTCGCCGGTTTCTTCAATAAGAAAAAATAAGGCCTGAAGCTCAACTTGCCATCAAGCTGCAATTTTCGAATCAATTTCCAGAACGGGATCGAAAGTCGCAAATCGAAGCAGTCCTTTGGCTTCCAATTCACGAACAGTTTGAATGACTTTGATCACTGCGTTCGTCTGCTCAGCCGTTGTGAAGAGGTGGCTCTGCGCCAGCTCCTGGATCTCGCGAGCTTTCATCGAAGGCAGGCTGCTGATCCATTTCTCATGCAGTTGACGGCCTTGGCCTTGAGAGAGAATCTCGGCCATTCGATAAGCAGTGGCCAGGACTTGATCCGGAAGGTGAGGTGTGATTTCCATCAGCACTTCCTGGGGCCAAGAGAGGACGCGCTCAAAGGTCAAAGATTTCACTTTCACCAAATGCGCCCAACCTGGATCTTCCGAGCCCACCAAATGCAAAAGGCTTTTTTGTTTCGAGGGATCGCAAGTTTCAAGCAATGTGATGAGTTGCTGAAAACCACCAGGTTTGCGAAAACGGCTGAGCATCGACATAGGACTCCATCCTCCAGACCTTAGTCTTATCGGATTTTGCCGAGGAAAATAAAATGAAGGGTGCCTTTCTCTTTTTGCTTCACTCGCCGCATCAGTTTGAGACAGGGAGTAGAGGGTGCCTTTCTCTTTTCCCTTCACCCGCCGCATTATTTAGAGTCTCAGCTTCACTCGCCGAGCTGAGCTCGAACTTGAGAAAAATTTTGGCCAGCGAGGATTTTTTCGATGACGGCTTTTGCTTTGCCTATTTTGCTGAGGAATTCGGCTTCGTGGGGGATGATGATTCTCTGGGGATGACCTTGCCAAGCGGTTTTTATTTTCTCATTCAGATCAAGCGCCTCTTTGTGAGATTCAGTTCGAATGGGGTTGGTGGTATCAAAAGAGTCTTGATCGGCCGTATCCAAATGAATCACCCATTGGTAGCGAGCCAGTTCAGCTTCTTTGCTTGTCTGAAAAGAAGAAAAAAATTCGGCTGCTTCGCCGGGCCAGTAAGCGACGCTGTCCAAGGATCCGCGATCACAGACCAACAGTGGAGCTTGGGTCTCATCGCCAATTAAATCCTCAAGCTCTCTTTGTGTGTAGCAAATCGCTCTTTGCACATGTTTGCGCCCTTCCGGAGTGGCCCGTCGGGGGAAACCACCACGATAGAGAATGCTGGCGGCTTCGGGAACCACACTCACTTTGCCTTTTAAATCTTTTTGCAGAGCTTCGATCAAAGTTGTTTTTCCGCCAGAGGGACCACCGGTGACGACAATTTTTATTTTTCCCATTTTCAACTCTCTTTGCTCAAGGCAGCTGTTCTTCTTCGATTTCAAATTCAACCAAAAGCGGCAAATGGTCTGAAAGTTCCGTCCAGGGCCTGGCACTCAAAGTGGTGCTGCTCGAAATTTTCAAATGTTTATAATAAAGCCGATCCAGTGCCAGCTGCGGATAGAAGCTTGGGAATGATTTGGCCAATTTATTATGAACAGCACTATGAGATTCGTAAGCCCCCAAATGCTCAATGCACATCGGGTGCAAAGATTCAGACCAATCATTAAAATCGCCACCGAGAATGAAAGGAGTTTCAGGAGGTACATGGGATTTGGCTCTTTCAACAATCTTTTCAAATTGCTGTTTGCGGCCTTTTTCTCGCAAATCCAAATGCACATTGAACACATGCAATGTGTCCTCAAGCTCGGGAAGTCCGATCTCGCAGTGAAGCAAGCCTCTTTGCTCCCAAGTGTTGGTGGAAATATTAATATTTTCCTCCATCAAAATTGGAAAGCGGCTCAAGATGGCATTGCCATGATGTCTTTCAGTGAACACCGCATTTTTTCCATAAGAGTAATGCGGCCAGATGCTATCGGCTAAAAACTCAAATTGAGCTTGCAGGGGCCAATCCGAAATCGTCTCTTGAAATTTTTTATTTTCTCCCACCACTTCCTGAAGAAGCATGAGATCAGCGCCCGTTTCACGAAGGGCGTGGCGAATGGCGTGAAGAGTGAACTTGAAGCCAGTCAGATTAAAACCCTTATGAATGTTATAGGAAAGGACTCTGAGTTTCATAACCAATACCTAAACCAATATACCAAGCGGGCGAAGGCTCGCTCCAGCCATGTCATTTGCCCCAGCTCATCTGAGGTCACGGCGTGTGAATGCCGGATGTCAGTGTCCCATCGTTCCACCAGAGGATCAACCCACTCCCTGCGTGTCAGGACCACTTCAACTTCCAAATCATGAGTGAGGCTGCGGTGATTCAAATTGTGAGAACCGACAGTGGCCCAATCATCAATGATCAAAGTTTTCGCATGTAAGACTTGACTCTGATATTCGTAAATGTGCACGCCAGCTCGCAACAGGCGATTAAAAAGAGAACGAGAGGCCCAGCGCACGGCCGGCACATCGGTTAAAGACGGCAAGCAAAGGCCCACATAAACTCCGCGCTGAGAAGCTTTGATCAAGGAGCGAAGCACGGATCGACGTGGAAGAAAATAGGCATTTGTGATGAGAATCCGGCTTTGCGCTTGTCGCATTCGTCGATTGAGATCTCGCAAAAGCGAATAGCGCCAGCGAAGAGTTGAATTCAAGCGAAGGACAGTGTCCACTTTCTGGCGAAGACGATCTCTTCGGAGCAAAAAATTTCTTGGCAGCAGCACATGTTCCATTCGGGCCGTGACCCAGGCACTCAGGCAGGCTTTTCGCAAATGGGCCAGAGGGCCTCCGGTGACTTGGATGCCAGTGTCTCTCCAGGCTTGTGGGCCCATGAATTCTTCACTATGAACTTGGGAAACATTCAGACTTCCTAGGAAAGCCACTTTCTTGTCAATGATGGCGACTTTGCGGTGATTGCGTTTGTTGGCTTTTTTCAGAAGAAATAAAATGCGGCGAAGAGATCGCCAAGAGATTTTTCGCAGAAATTCCAAGCGCAAAGGAAGTGGGTGGTAAATTCGAAAATGCAAATGATGCTGAAAACAATAATCACGCAGACTTAAAAGCCAATTGAAACTGCCGACGCCGTCAACAAGAATTTGAACTTTCACTCCTCTTTGCTGAGCACTTGATAAAGCTTCAAGCACGCGTATTCCAATTGGATCCATATTAAAAATATAGGATTCAAGAATGATTTCTTCGTTCGCATTATGAATTGCATTTATTAGATCTCGAAAGTAGTCATCGCCGGAAAAATAAAGTTGTATCGTGTCCCAGTTGGGCTTTAAAATCATAAAGGTGTCCTTAGGGTAAACTGGAGCGAATTCGAAATGAAGTCATTTTTCAAAGGTCTCTCGATTCTGATATTTGCCATCGTGTTTGGCGCATGCTTAGGTTGCTTCTCTGTTGTTTTTGCCGCTCCTCAGGCTTATTTGACAATGCCGATTTCGGTCGCCGTTTTGTCTGGCGAAGACAAAGCTGTTTTTGATGAGAAAGTGGCCCCTTTGCTCAAAGATGGATTGAAGAGCTGTTCAGGCTGTTCGTTCCAAAACATCACTCCCTACACTCCAGAAGGAAAAATCGCTTTGGCTGAGGTTCCGACTCGACTGGAAACAGCCGGCTCTTCGTCTAGCTTTGTCTACATTCATTGGAACGCCAAAGTCAGTGATGAAACTCGCCCCATTTTAGAAAGTCTTAAAAAACTCACTCAGAATGGACTGATGGTCATTGGCGCAGCAGGGCTCGCAAAAGATCAAGAGCCAACTCTGTCGTTGAACAAAACGGTTCTGGGGCAAGTGGCGGGGCTCATTATTATTGGTGAACTTGAGGAAAGAGAGCGAATGCTCAATCGAGGTTATTTCGGACCTGAAATGCTCACAGCTTTGCGTCCACCCAAGGATTATATGGGGCAAGGTTACGCCTCCTTGTTCTTTGCTTCTCGCTTAGCCACGCAGTGGAATCGAAAATCTAGCAAAGAATGGGCCCTTCATTTTCAAACCACCAAATCCAAAGTGCGAAGAATCTGGCCTGAGATCGACGACTTTTTTGGGCGCAGGTAAATTTAGCGTCCTGGAAAAAGAACGACTCGTTCTTGATCTTCTTTCGGAATTTTACTGCGAAGAATCTCAAGCGCCTGCGAAGTCGGATAGCGGCTGGAAACATGAATCAAAACAATTTTTTCGGACTCAATATCCTTCAGACGCGGAATGATTTCATCCAAATGAGTGTGTCCCCATTTTTTTGCCTGCTCAATCGGTTTTCGTTCGTCCAAATAAGTGGCTTCCAAAAACAAAATGCGGGATTTCTTTAAATTGGGAGTGAGATCTAAAAATTCGATCTCAGTGTCTCCAGTAAAAGAAAAAAGCAAAGTCTCTGCCCGGTCTGTCACATCGATCCCCTGGGCCTTGGCTCTTTGAATCTCTTCTCTACCGGCTTGAAGAAATTCTTTCTTTAATTTCTTATTCTTGTGAATCAGGGAATAACCAAAAGAATCCACTCGGTGAATGGTGGGAAAGGGGCGGACTTCGAAGGCCGGATTGATTTCAATCTTTGAATTGGCCTGAATGGGATGAAAATGAAACCGGTAGGTGTGCTTTTCTACTTTTTCCCAGATTCTCATAATCTCTGTCATCGGCTCAACAAAAGAAGCGGGCATATAAAAATCCGGAGTCGGCTCGCTGTGCATCGCTTTTTGGGAAATGATGTAAGGAATGCCTGCGGAGTGATCCAAATGCCCGTGAGTGATAAAAAATTTTTTCATTGGAAGGCAGAAAGGGTAGCCTTGAGCCACGTCAAATGCGAGTTGCAGTTCAGGATAGACCAGACTGGTACGAATGCCAGAAAGACTCAGGCCGTGAAATTTCAAACCTTGATGCTCAAAAGGAGCTCCGGCCTGAACACTCATCTATCAGCTCGAATGAATTTTGCCAATCACGTCGTGGTTGATCCACGCAACCGGTGATTCGGGCGAAGGGCTGTCAGCCATCATCACTTTCCCGCAAGCTTCAAACACCACTTCGCTGAGTGCAAAAGTCATCAGTTGCTTGGGATCTTTATGCATGCTCAGCAAATAATCGGAAGCCGCGAGCATTTTTTCGAGCTGATCTTTTGAGTTGTGCTGAGGCCATTTTTCAAATTGGCAATGCGCGCGGATGATATCAGAAGTCAGATAATTTTTCGTATACTGAAGGAGATCCTCTAATTGGAATTCTGGTTTCAGTAAGGACAGGCACTGCTCAATCACCGACTGAGATTTTGCAGAATCTGAGCCCTCTTTGCGAAGCGCCCCTAAAAGAGGATACAAAGACACTTCCACTCCAGAAAAAATCGAGCTGGAATTAGTCAGAATTTCAGGACAATTGTAAACGCAGGTTTTGATGCCTTTTTGTGAGAACTCGCGAGAGTAGTTTTCAAGACGAACCTTGGCCCAACCCTGAATATAGGGCGAATAGGTTTGCCACAGGTAATTTTGCCCGACCAGCACTTCAGTGCCATGATAGCCAAAGGCCACATAAGACACTTTGCCGCCCTGTTTTTGGATTTTCTCTCGCAGAGGCGAGCTTTCATTGACAAGAAAATGAAAAGTTTCGGCAGTGACTTCAAAAAAACTTTGAGCGCAAAGCTGGCCCAGCCCTGAATTCCAGAGTTTTTCACTGGAAAGAAAACGATCTCCAGAACCTTTCAGGGATCTATTCATCAAAGGCAAAATAATTTTTGCTCGTGGCACGCCTCCAGCCATCAAATGCGCAAAGAGCACATTGGCACCTGGTGGGATGTGAGCTTCGAGCTCTTTCAGATAGGTCTTCAAATTTTTTAAAAACCGAGCTCGTCCTTTGGCTTTTGAAACTTCAAGGCTTGTTTTATTCAATTCAAAATCTTCCCAGCTCGTCAGCTTGAGATCTTTGATCTGATCCACAGGTGTGAGCCCCTGATCGTCTGGCTCAAGGTCAAATCCAGCTTCCAAAGGAACATTGATAAAAGGCTTTGGAATGGATTCGCTTTCTTCAGCTGTCAAAGCTCGTAAATTTCCATCTTTGTCTCTGCGGCCGACAGTGGTGCGAATAATTTTGAGACCCCGTCGCTCAGCTTCATCGACCAACCCATTCGCATAACCCCTGGAGAAAAGTTCTCCAAACAGCACAAGGACATCGCCCTGCTTGAAAGTGGAATCTTTTTTGAGGTGACGAATGGCATGGTATGTTGAAGTCATAGAGAGACATTCTTGGCAAAGAGCCTTCCGAGGTCAAGGTTCTCTCTTAAAAACCAGGGAAAGCTTTTGACGAGGACAGTCAGTCTTGGTTTAAAAAGAAGATGACAGTGATCTCTTTGGTCCCGTCGTGGACCGAAATGCTAATTGAATGTGGCGTCAATGTGGTGGGGCGCACTCGCTTTTGCATTCATCCTCAAGATCAGGTGCATGGGATTCCAGCAGTGGGCGGCACGAAGGACCTCAATTGGGAGCGGGTGCGGACTTTGGGGGCCGGATTGCTCCTCTTGGATCAAGAGGAAAATCTTCCCTGGATGAAGGAACAATCCCCCATTCCGACTGTGGTCACTCATGTCACGGACCTTCAAAGTGTTGCCGGCGAAATCAGCAAAATTGCCGATGTGCTCAGAGATCAAAAAAAAGCTTTGATGGAACTGGCGCAGCGCTGGGAAAAAATAGGCCATCAGCCAAGGACCTGGGATTGGAATTCCATTCCTGCCGAAATGGAAGTTTTAAAGAAAAGTCAGCCAGACTATGAAAAACTTGTCTACGTGATTTGGAAAAACCCCTGGATGCGAGTGGCTCAGAAGACCTTTATCGATTCGGTTCTCCGCCATTTGGGAGCTGAAAGATTTTTGCTTTCATCTGAAAAAAAATATCCTGAATTTCAGCTTTCGGATTTTGATCTTAAAAAAACCTATTTCCTTTTTTCTTCGGAGCCTTTCCCATTTCATAAAAAGAAACAGGATTTGCTGCAATTGGGGATCGAAGGGTCGATTGTCGACGGGGAAAGTTTCAGTTGGTTTGGCTCGAGGTCCTTGCGGTTTCTTGAAAAACAAAATTAAATCGCCACTTCAAAAGTTTCAATTTTAAAAATCCAAGTTCTTTCGCTTTTCTGCTTATCTGACTCAAAAATCACGTTTCTTTCGCCACCAGAAGCTGTCAGCTTCAAGGTTTTTTTGTAGGCGAAACTCAATCCGGTGTCATAGCCGATGCGATTGGTGTTCAGCCAAACTCCATTGTAATAGGAAACGGCGGCATCCGGCTCGATCCGAAAATATTCATAATAGGGTGTGAGCTGCACATTTTGCGAAAGATTCATTTCAAGTCCAATGTTGGAGCGCACGGCTTGATTGAAATCCTTGGGGGCCTGTTCGTTTTTCACCCATTCCCCTAAAGTCTTAAGAGTCAGGTATCGGCCCATATGGGTTTTCAGATTCACAGCTGCAAAGCTTCCTTTGTATTCGTAAGTGAAAACGGATTCTTTCTCGCCAATGGGAGTGATTGAATTTCCGAAATAAGCCGATTTTGTGGCCAGAGAGCTCGGGAGATTTTGAAATTCGTAAACGCCAGCCTGAAACTGACCTTCGACTGCCATTTTCTGTAATTTTAAGAAAACGGATCCTGACGAGTAAGTCGGAGTCTCCTCAAGCTCTTTTGTTTCGGCCGAAAGACTGCTGTTGGTCGGAATTGCAGTTTCGCCTTTGATGCCAGCTGAAAGGAGCGCCTGAGAATCGGTTTGCATTCGCAAACGGGCTGCAGGAAAAGCCTGTTCATCCAAAAGAAGAGCCGGGTGGTCCTTGCTCTGATCCAAAGCTCCTGCCGAAAGCCAAATGTCGCTGAAGGGCTCGGCATTGATGGAAGCTTCTTTCATCCCCCACGTCGATGTGGCAGCTTGAGAGCCTTCTGTGGTTTGAACGAAGCCATTGGTGTAAGTGAATTTCGGAGCCAAGCGGAAATCAATATTTTCAAGCGGACGATAGCGCAGATCCGTGAGCAAGCGAAACTCAGCAGTGTTTCTTTGATTGAGATCATCCTCATAGCGGAAATTGCGAAGCCGGATGTTCCAAGTGCCCTCGAGAGCTTTGATTTTTTCATTTTTCTGTTCGGAAACTTTGGTTTGCAAGGAAGCCGTTTGAGCCTGTGCCATTTCTGTGAGCAACAAGCCCACAGCCGAAGCCAGTAAAATGAAAATCCAAAAGCGTTTGAGATTCACAGACACATCCTTTTCAAGGAGCTCAACGCTTCAAAAACTGTGCGCTTCACAAAGGGCCTCAGTCGTTGATTGAATTTAAATAGACTGTCTAGATTTTTGACGACAGCTCAATTTTGGCTTCAGATTTCGGAGACTTCCAGAGAATTTTCGACCCAAGAGATCAGTTTTTCAGTGGCTCCCGAAGCCCTTTGTACCCGTTGAAGGATCGCGGGTTGTGCTTTTGGGAGGGTCCATGTTTTTTCCATCACCTGCATCAAATCATTGGCATTCTGAGTGACATTCACAGCGTAAAGTCCGGTTTGAATTTGCACAAACTGAAATTGCAGGGCTTCTCGATTGTTGGTGTGAAAAGGGCCCACGCAAACCGGGATGCCAAGACAGAGAGGCTCCATCACGCTGTGAACTTTGCCTTTGAAGGAGCCACCCACGAAAGCCAAATGTCCCCACGAATAAAGCTCTTGCAAAATTCCGATCTGATCCACCAACAAAATCTGGCTCTCCCATTTGGAAGCCTTCGAATAGCGGGTGACTGTCCATTGTCGGGCCTGAAGCTGATTTTCCAAATGGGACAATCGCTCAGGCGAAACTTCATGAGGGGCCAAAACGATTCGACCGCCCCGCGAAATCCAGGCAGCAAATGAATCAAAAAGAATGTCTTCATCTTCGGGCCAGGTCGATCCACAAATAAAAATGCGGTCTGTGGATGCGGGTTTTAAAGCATTGTTGATTGGATTGGGATTCTTCAATCTGTGTAAGACCTGATCAAAGCGAGTGTCGCCGGCCACTTCCAGCGGGGCTTTGACCCCCAGTTTTCTGAGATTTTCCTGATCCTCATCGCTCACGCAAAAAATTCCCGAGAGAGAATTCAAGGCCATTCGAGTCAGCGAGCTCGCCAGAAATCCTTGGCGGGAGCTCTCAGCTGCAAAAGTGGCGGCAAAAAGCATAGAGGGAATTTTTCTCGATTTCGCGATTCTTGCAAGCTCTGGCCAGACATCGGTTCGAGCAATCAAAAGCGTCCGTGGATTGTAGAAATTCAAAAATTTTTCCAAATCCGAAGGCCGGTCCCAGGGAAGTGGCATCGCCAGGTCAATTCCGGGAAACTTTTGCATCAATTTTTTGGCCGATGGTGAAAAGTAAGTCACAAGCACTGGGATTTGCGGAAAGCCTTCTTTCAAAGCTCGAATCACTGATTTGGCATATTCGATTTCGCCACTGGAAGCGTGAATCCAGATGGGCCTGGCAGGAAGAGCCTGAAGATTCTGTGCCGAGCGGTCAGTGATCATTTCCTGCAGTTTTTGTGAAAGAAAAGGAGATAGAAATTTTAAAATTCCCAAAGCCATTGGCAGAGCCAAAAAGCGATAAATAGAAAAAACCAAACTGTCGATTAAAACCATTGATCCGCCATTTTTTTCACTTGCTCTGGAGTGATGTCCACCAGACAGCGATGGAATTTCTCATTGATGCAAGGGCCTTGGCCATGTTTGCTGCAGGGTCGGCATTTCAAATCCAGTTCCATAATTTTGGTGCTGGATCGAGACGGAAACCCAAAGGGAGCAGGGCCCATCAAAGCAATCGTCTTTTTTCCCAGCTGCTCACCAACATGCAAAAGTCCTGTGTCGTTGGTGATCAAACCCCGCGACAGCGAAATCGCCGCAGTACTCTCTTGCAAAGTCAAAAGCCCGGCCAAATTCAAAACTCGCTCAGGAGCAACTCCAACAATCTCTTCGATAAAGCGATCTTCAGGTCCACCCAAGCAGACGAATTGCTCCTGCGGCAAGAGCTCCACCAATTTTTTGAAATGAGCCAATGGCCATCGCTTCAAAGGGTAAGCTGCAGACGGAGCCAGTGTCAGATAAGAATGGAAATCTTTGTGTCGAGTGAGAGTTTTTAATTTTTCCAAAGCTTCTGACTGAACAAAAATCTGCGGCGCCGGTGGAAGCTCCCGAGAAAGCCCCCAAGCTTGAAGCGGCTCCAAAAGATCTCTCTGACCCGAAAAGGGCATCTCAAAAGTGTTTCGACGAAAGCGAAAAAGCAGAAAGCGCTTCCATCTTTTTTGGGATTTTCGAACAAAAAGCGGCGGATCGAAAAGCCGTGTCACAGCCCAAGGGGGTTGCAAAAGCCAACTGATCAGATGTGATCTGAGGTTGTTATGAGCATCGTAGATATGAGTGAATCTTTGCTTTTTCAGCTCGCAAATCAAAAGCATCAAACCTTTGAGGCCATCTCGCCGGTTGAGCTCCCAAATCCGGGTCAAATGTGGATGGCCCTCAAGCAGCGGTGCCAGATCCTGCCGGGTCACCCAGTGAATCTCGGCCCCCTTGGACTCAGGCCCCGCCAATTCCGCCAATTTCGAAGGAATACTCAAAGCTTGGGTCACGTCACCGAAACTGGAAAAACGGATGATGAGAATCTTATTGCGAGCTTGGATCATGAGCCCTCGATGATAAGCTTTTTTAAATCAAAAACGAAGGTTAAAAAGGGTGCCAAAAAGCGGCCTCTGTCCATTTTTTGAAGCTTCAAATGCCATGAGACGCAATCTGTCAGGTCTCAATTTTGTAGATCAATCCCTTGGATGAAACCTGTCATTGCGACCCTGGTTGGGGTTTTTATTGCGTTTGGAGCTCAGGTCGCCTTTGGGGAAACCGAAGGGCGTGTTTCATTGTCCCAAGCCAGTTTTTTAAGCCCTGACTTTGAGCTGACGGGCAAAAAAGACTATCAGCTCATCGGTGCTGGTCTCGACACTCTCAGAGATGTCCGAGGCGAACAAGAAATTGAAAACAGTTTACAGGCCCACGTGAGGGGAATGGTGGCTCCAGGCACTTCCGTTCTCAACTATCTCAACGTTTCCCAGCTTTACTGGAAGCAGAATCTTCTCTCTGTCGGGCGAAAAAAAATCGTTTGGAATCGGTTGGATGAAAATTATTTGCTGGGCTCCTATCAGCCCTTGTTTAAATGGAATCCGCTTTTGACAGAGACCCAAGGATTGACTGGTATTTTCATTCACCTTGAAACGAGCGAAACGGCTCTTCCTTGGGGAGTGACCTTGATGGGATCGCCGCTTTTTATTCCCAACCAAGGTGCGGGATATGAACTGAAGGATGGAACTTTTCAAGAGTCCAACCCCTATTTCAAAGCCCCGCCCAGACAAGCTCTTGCCAATGAACAAGAATTCGATATCAACTACACTCTTCAAAAACCAGAGGCCCAGGATGTGGTTTTACAGCAAAGTTTTGCGGGTCGGGTTTTTGTTGGTGAAATGGGCAAAGGCCCCTTCTGGCAAGTCGCCTATGCGCGCAAGCCCATGAACGAATTGAATTTGGGTTTTATCGGTTATGCCCCATCGACCGCAGGGCAAATCAATGTCGATATTCTTCCCGCAGTTTCCAATCACACATTGGTGAGCTCGGATCTTCAGTACGCCAGCAAATTTCTCACAGTTGGGGTTTCCGGTTTGCACGAGGATTCCGAAGAGCCCAATTACAAGTCCGAATGGACTTACTCAACATTCACAAGCTCGATGCTCGTCAGTCCTTACGTTGAAGGCCGCTTCAAAGGGGCTGAACTGCATGTGTCAGTCCTTTCCGTGGAGGGTGGGGATTCTCGAATCAAAGGGCCTCAATCCAGCGAATCCGAGAATTTCATCCCTCAACGCTATCCTTTTCGCAATGCCGGGTTGGCCAGCTTGAAATACCAGTACCGAATCAAACGCTTTGAAAATATCGGTCTGGCCACTCGCTATTTGCGAGGTTCTGAAGGCGAGTTTGACCTGTGGACCAATCAAATTTCCTATCAATGGCGGGAAAAATGGGCCGCCAATTTGATCAGTCAGTTAGTGGCAGTTGAAAACAATTCAAACGGGCGAAAGACGGCCTTTGATTCCTACCTGAATAATGACCTTGTTGCTATAGGGATCAGCTATGTCTTCTAAGCTTGTCGCAACTGGGGCTTCAGTTTTACTTTCATTTGTTATTCTGCTGACGGGCTGTGACCGCCTTCTGAAAGGTCGCTCGGAAGACGAAAATAAAAAAAATGGCCAAATTGAAATTTCCATGGGCGATGTCCAATGCCTCCATCAAATGCCCACAGAACTGCAAAAGTTCTTTGATGACGAGGGCAGTGATGAGAATGTGCAAAAATCGATTGAATGCATTCGGACTTCGTTGAAATCATTTTTGCGTCTCACCAAGGGCAACCAGCCCGATGCTTACATGGCCCCCGAGGTCCAATATTTCTTTAATACTTTTTTGCTGAAAGAAAACAAAATCTCTGATGAATTTCTCAAAGAGATCATGAAATTCAAAGTCGCTGTGGTCGGCGGTTCCAGCGATGTGGTGACTCGGCTTGAATTTGACCAGTTCCTGCAGTTTTTGGGCGATTTGCAAAATCAGCTTCTGAAAATTCGCGGCAAAATGAAAATTATTTTTTTTCGTGGTCAGCGCGGCAATGTCAGCCCAGAAGACATTCTTTCGGCCAAAGAAAATTTGCAGTCTATTGCCGACTTTGTTTTGAAAAAGAGTAAAATCACGTCCTCACAATATCAGTGGACAGATTTTAAGGCTTTTCTCGAGCAGTTGGATTTGTTTTTGGTGGAATCAAAAGGACTTCATCAGCTTTTGCAGTGGATGCCCTTGGCGGATCAGGCCAAGCTTCTTTTTTTAGGGTCGAGTGCCAAGCTGGGCAGTGAAAATGACTGGTTGGCCGCCCAGAAATGGATGTTGAACACCTATGCGAACACTCTTCGGTTTTATTATCGTTTTTTAGGAAGCTCTTTGGAGTCTCCAGAAGAATGGAATGAGCTCTTAGGCTGGCTGGATGAACTTTTCGTTTCCATCGAGCAAGCTCCCATGATGCGAGAAAAGAAAATTTTAGAAGGCGATTCCATTGATCAATTGATCAACGAAGTCTTTAAACTCAATTTGTTTCAAACAGTTCTCAACCCAGGCTTGATTCAAAAAACTTACCGCAAAGTGCTCTTGCATTTCATTGTCGCGCCGTCCGGTCATGGTGATGAAAGTTCAATCACCAATTTGACAGATTCGCACCTGCGCATTTTGAAGCAAGAATACAATGTCTGGAAGCTCTCGCAGAAATTTTTTATTGACACGTATTCGAAGCACAAAGCCACGCCGACGCTGGCCCAATTGAGATCCGCCGTCAGTAATTACCCGGTTCAAGGGAAAGTTGCGGTTTCTCCTCTCGAAGAAGATGAAATCAAAAGGTCCTGGCTGGACTTTCAAACTCTTTTAAAAGCTCAACCTGGGATCACTTACAGTGAAAATCTGAAAGTCCGTATCAATTATGGCAACGAGAACGAAGCCCTCCCTTTTGTTGGGGCCAATATGATCAATGCGGTTCGCACAATGGTCCGCTTGGCTCATCGTGGTTATGGGGACAGCCAGGCCAAATTTGCTTTTGACAAAAAAATCAGCCGCCAAAGATTGATCGATCTCGTCGAGGATTTTAGAGATTTGGGTCTGGCGCTTTCCTTTCTCGATCCGCGCGAAGCCAATTCGGCCTCTCGAACATTTGATCAGGGAAATTATTTTGCCTTTCACGGCAATGGTGACGAGGCACTGAATTCGCTTGAAACCTATGAGCTTCTCAGTGTTTTGATTTCCGGCGGTCGAGCGCAATTGACAGAACTCCACCAGGATTTGAAGCAAAGGGGTTGCTGGCTGGATGAAAAAGATGTGTTCAATCGAAATTTCGTCAGCGAAGAATGCTTTGAGAGGGCCCTTCGCCAAAATATGGATCAGTATTTGAGCCATGTTCCTGGGATGCTGAAATTCCTCAAATCCCTCAGCAAAGAAAAGTACGTAGAGACTTATCGCGCTTTGATGTCGATCGCTTATACAAAACAACATCGAGCCGGAATTTTGGACACTGCAGAATTAAGAACTCTCGGCGTGGTTTTAAGCTTTATTGAATCCCTGATGGTGGTCTATGATCTAGACCGGAATTTGATGATGAGTGAACGGGAAGTCGAAGCTTCCTTTCCACGTTTTGAAAGCTGTATTGTTCGCATGAGCCCGATGGGAGATTTTTTGGCTGAAGATATCTTTATGTATCTCGTCTTTAACGGAAGAAAGCCGGGCCTCAAAGACGCATTCGATCTCACTGGCTTTGTGACGAAACGACACACCATTGGTCTGAGCGATGTTGGAAAATACAACTTGATGCAAGTGCTGAGCATTCTCAATCATGAATTCAAATAAGACATCGAAGGTTATTTTCCTGGCCTATACCAGTCTTTTTCTGTTGGGCCTCAGCGACAATGTGCGTGGGCCTCTCTATCCAGAAATTTTGCGTGAATTTTCATTGAACGACACCCAGGGCTCACTGTTCTTTGCGCTGTCTTCAGCATTTGGGATTTTGGGCAGTTACTTCAGCGGGAAATTGTATTTGAAATGGGGGGCTGTCCGGACCCTTCGCATGTCTTTTTTGATTTTGACTGCAGCCTTCGTGATGATGAGTGTTTCTCCCAGTTTTTATTTTCTGCTTCTTGGGGTCGTCTTTTTTGGCTTGAGCCTGGGACTGATGGGGGTCGTGCAAAATGTTTTGATCGTGCAGGAAATCCCGGTAGGGCCTTTGAAGAATCGCATTCTGTCTGGACTGCATAGCATGTATGCAGCGGCTTCACTTGCGGCCCCGCTTTTGATCCAATTGATTGATGCCTCTCATGGTGAAACTGCGCTTTGGCGATGGGTCTTTGCCAGTGGTTCTTTTTTTTCGATCAGCATGCTGCTGGCCACCTACGCGGGGCCTCAGCTTGCGGAGTCGACAAAAGCCATTCGTAAGGAGCCGCCGCACCCTCATGAAAAATGGGCGCAGATTTATTTTGGAGTGATGCTTGCGACCTATGTGCTTTCAGAGATTTTGGTTTCCACTCGGTTGGCCCTTTATATGCGCCGGCAGTATGAATCCAATTTGACGGAATCGGTCTGGTACACAGCCTATTTTTTTGTCGGTTTGCTTTTGGGGCGAGTGCTTTTTTCATTTTGGAGCCCTTCCTTCCGATTGAAGCATCAGACGATGCTCTGTCTGGTTTTGACGATTCTTTCTTTGCTTGTTGGAATTTGGATTCATCCTTTGGGACTAGCAGCTTCAGGGCTCTTTATGGCGCCCTTTTATCCATTGATGATGTCAGCAGCCGGGCATCTCTTTCCACATTCCATCAGCCAGGCTCTTTCCTGGGCCATTGCGCTTTCTAGCTTTTTTATTGTGCTCATGCACTTTCTTGTGGGAAGCTTCACCGATCTTTTTGGATTGCAGAAAGCATTTTTACTGGCTCCCTTTTTTATGGGGGTCTCACTGGTGATGATTGTTTTTTATGAGAAGGTTTTTCGTCGGTTGCAACATTCATTTTGAATCGGAACTTGAAAAAGAAATCCGCGAGTTCTGGCCTTACCTGATTGAACTGGATGGCCGACCCCACGCCCATGCTCTGACGATCCTTGAAACTGTGCCTGGTGGGCTTTTGCTTGAAGCCCCCTTGCACATTGGTCTTCAGATCAATTTCTTTTCAAAACTGGCCAACCGTGTGCTTTTGCGCGTGAAAGAATTCAAAGTGAGGGATTTCCCCAAGCTCTTTCAAACTCTGCAATCGCTGAAAAAAGATCCACTCTTGCAGAATCTCAAATTCAATTACCAAGTGTCAGCTTCTGAATCCCGACTCAACAATGAGAAAAGACTGAAAGAGATCTTGCTTGAAGTCTTCGGCGCTGAAACCGAGGATTCAGAGCAAAGCCTTTTTCTTCGTATGCACCAGGATCTTTGCAGCCTGAGTCTGGATAGCACGGGTCTGCATTTACACAAAAGATCACAGCGAACCAGTCAGGGGGCAGCGCCTTTGCGAGAAACCTTGGCTGCTTTCTGTGTTCGTAAGCTGATTGGTGATGAGGGAATTGCCTTTTTGCAAAAATTCACTCTGGTGGATCCGATGTGCGGGACTGGGACTTTGCTTCGCGAAGCCGCCACTTTGTATCAGCCCACTTTGCGCCATGATTTTTCCTTTCTGCAATGGGCACAGACTCCGAAAATCTTTAAAAGCTCTCAGCTTCGGAACAACTATCCGGAATTTCATCCTCTCTTTGCTGGTCTCAAAGGTCTTGACCGCGACGAAAAATCTGTCGAGCGGGCCCAGGCCAGTTTGCAGGCACTGGGACATTCGTCTGAGATTTCAAATGAGGATCTTTTTAAGACCACTGCCAAATCCGAGAAACTTTGCTGGGTGATTGCAAATCCGCCTTACGGAGAAAGACTCAAGGCCGAGTTCACCCCTCGGGATCTGCT
>JBGGMM010000120.1:0-3261 GCA_041288045.1 Pseudobdellovibrionaceae bacterium
GACAAAAGAGTTTGTCGGAAACAAGGGCGAGGAGTCATACAGCAAGGATTTTAGATATACTAATTTGCTTGTTGATTTGGCCGGCGCCTACAACATGGGATTCTCTGTTCTCACAGATTCTGATTCAGGGTCTGGCACGCAGTACGACATCAACTTAGATCCAAATGCCAGCCTTTGGGGAGTGATGCTCTGGGGAGATGGCACTTGGGGTGCTGGCTCCACGCAAGAAGATATTAGGCAGTATCTTGAAGGCGCCCGAGGCAAACGAATTCAATATAAGTTTTCTAATAAAAATATGGTCAATCAGCGGTTTAAAGTTCATTGGCAAAATTTCACATATAACCTAAAGGGTCCGAGGTAAATCATGGCTTATGAAGTCGATCCAAACGTAAAAAAAATGCGAGACGATTTTCTTCAATCAAGAAGAAATGAGGCATCTCAAAAATCTCAATCAACGCTTCAGCAAGGCGAGGATGCGATTCAAAGAAGATTTGCCGCCATGGGAGCTAGCGGGTCTGGAGCTCAAATCGCAGCAATGCAAAAGAACCGCGATGCCGCAAACGAAGTCGCCAGACAAGGCGAGGCAGACGTTAACTCTCAGGCGTTGCAGTTTGCTGAAGGTGATACTGGAAGATCATTTCAAGGAAATCTTTCAAGGGAACTTGCCGACAAAGATATCAATTTCAAAAAAGGCCTTGCCGATACTGAGCAAGGCAACAAGCTTAAAGAGCTTGACCTGGCTGAGAGACAGTTTCTTCTCGATAAAGACACGACAGAATTCAATAAAAGAATGGCTGAGATTGAGGCCAGCAGACAACCAGATAAGGGCTTGCTTGGAAATATTCCAGGAGGCTTGGCAGGCGGAGCCAGAATTGCTCTTGATCCAGTTGGCTCTCTTACTGGAAGTAGAGAGCTTGGTTTTATAAGCAATCCAGTGGGTTCAATCGCTGCAAATGTAATCCCAGGCGGCGGGGGAAAATGACGATTGAGAAAATCTCTTTATCCGAATGGAAAGAGCTTCACATGGAAAACATGTTTGAAGATGTTTTTGACGGACAAAGAGACTATGAGCTTGAAACGTGTGATTTTGTACTGCTCGTTAGGGATAAATATTTCGTGCCGGTCGGATTTATCACTTGTCATGAAATGGATAGCGAGACGCTGTATTGGCAATTTGGTGGAGCTACGAAAAAAATTAAGCGAACTCTTCATGTGGCTGGTCATTATGTTCAGTTTCTGAAGTGGAGCCTCACTCACTATAAGAGAGTGACGACAAGAATCGAAAATACCAATTCGGCAATGCTAAAAATGGCCCTGTCGTGCGGATTTTTAATTTACGGTGTTTGGAACTTTAAAAACAAAATATATTTAGAACTTTGTAACGAATCTGGGGGTTAAAATGGCAACCAATGTTTATATGCCTCAAAGGCAACAACAATCTGATGAGCTTGGAAAACTCCTTCAAATCGGCGGCGCGATTGGAGGCGGAATTATCGGTGGACCCGCTGGCATTGCCGCAGGTGCAGGCCTTGGCGGCACAGCTGCAGGAATTTTGGGGCCGCCAGCTCAAGTGCAAGCGCCTAATTCTGTGGATATCGGCGGAAGCGATGCACTTCAAAGACGAATGCAGAAGCTGCAGGAAAATCCGCAAATGCAAATCGCTCAGAGTATTGATTCTCTAAAATACATTCAAGATCCACAGATGAGAGCTGATCTCGCAAAGCCACTACTTCAAGCCGATTACATGGCTAGAAACAAGGTCGGGTAAATATGGCGGTCTCAGTCAATCAGCCAAGAGCTCGTGAAAAACAAGAGGATCCGCTTGATACAATTATCAAGGGTCTTAGTGTTGCCAGTTCTATTTATGGAATTAAAGAAGCTGGAGAAAAAAATCAGCTTTTAAAGCAACAGCTGGCCCAGCAAAAAACTCAGCAAGACTTTTCTAACCAAGCCGACCTCGCCGGCAAAGGATTGATGACTGACGAGAGTGGAAAAGTTGTCGAGGACAAAAGCTCATCTTTCTACACTCAAAGAATGAAAAAAGGCGATGGCGACCCCATTGCAAGAGAGCTTCAGCTTGCAAGACTTGAGGACCTAAATCGCAGGGCCGCAGAGACAAAAGAAAAGGCGGCTCACGAGAAAACGCCAGAAGGTCGCATTGCGAAATTAACAGGTGATAAAGTTAAGCGCTTTGACGAAGCAAAAATGGGTCTAGCTGCAGTTAACGGAATGGCGGCGGCTCTTGATAGTGGAAATAACACTTTCTCTCCAGTTGGAGATAACGACTTTACGAGAAATTCCAGCCTGTTCGAAGAGGCGATTGGTCGAATGCAGTCTGGCGGTGCGATTGGCGTCGAAGAGGCGAAGAGGTTCAAGGCCCTTAGACCGACCATGTGGGATTCTCCAGAGCAGCAAAGGGCAAAGCTTGTTAACCTTCAAAATGAGTTTGCAGGCAGAATCCAAACTCTCGGGTTTCAACCTGAAGAGCTTGGTCTTTCTAAGGCAGAATTTAAATACGGCGAAAGTAAGACCAAACAGCCGGGCGGTGGAGTCAATCCTGTATTGGCGGGCGGCGGTCTAAAGCAAGCCGTTGATTCAATGAAAAGCGGTCAACCAGATTTCAGCAACATGACCAATGAGCAGCTCAAGAAATATATCGGAAAGTAGGCCAAAAAATGTCTGACGACAGAGCAGCACTAATCCAGCAGGCACAGCAAAAGCATGAGCGCGAGCAGTTACTGGCTCAAGCTCAGGAAAAGTTTGCGAGAGAAACTGGGGTCGGTGGTGTGATCGCCGATGGGCTGGAAGAGGCTGACAAAATGCCCAGAGACCAGGCCGCAAGAATTGGTCTTGAGCGTGGCGTTTCACTCGGATTTAGACCAGCCATTCAAGGTGCAGCTGGCGGCCTTGGTGCTTTCATCGGAAACATGGAAAAAGATGTGCCCGGCGAAGGGTTGGCTGAAAGAATTCAAAGATCTATTAAAACCGTTCCATCAGCCTATGAAGAAACCCGAAAAGAGTCCGTTGCTGAGGAGGCCAGAGCAGTAAAAGATCGCCCAGGATATGTCATGGCTGGGGATCTTGCTGGTAACGTGCTGACATCTCCATTGATTGCGGCAAAGGGTCTCCGCGGAGCTTTGGCACTCGGAGGAGCCCAAGGGGTTGGTCGTGCCGTCAGTGAGGCGGAAAGCTTGCCTGAGGCTGCGGTTAAGTTCGGTGAAGGCTTAGGCTATGGTGCCGGTGGTTTTGCCGCGGCAAAGG
>JBGGMM010000121.1:0-17509 GCA_041288045.1 Pseudobdellovibrionaceae bacterium
CTCGATTGACTTCGTTGATACAGTGGATAGGAACTTCCCGTCTGTTGCAACTTGCTGTCAGAATCTGCCGAAAAGAGTTCAAGCGAACCCATAAGAGCTGATGGAAAATAAACAGCCTTGTGCACAGGCTTTGACTCGGAATTGTGCAATTGAAAGCGAATCCACAGAGCTTGCCGACTATAAGGCAATCTTAAATTGGGACTTGAATGCGCTGTATAAACAAAATTCTGAAAGTCCTGACGCTCCGCCGGCTGAATGCTGATTTCAATTTCTGATGTGATGTCTTGAATTTCAGCATGGGCAGGGGTGCCGATGGACGCCAGGAAAAGAATCAAAATCAGCATCGAGGAGATTTCCCGCATGTCTTTTCCCAAATCGCAAACGATCAAATATAAATAAAATGCTTTTATTGGCCAAAGCCACTTGTTGTCAAATTCTAATCTTCAGATTTGCCTAATTCCCAGTTGCGCTCAGTGATAAGCCGCGTTCCGCGTTTTGAGAACAAGTAATTCCATGCCCATTGAAGCATCACAGAAAAACGATTGCGAAATCCAATCAGATAGAAAATATGGATGAAAAGCCAAGCCAGCCAAGCGAAAAGCCCACTCATTTGAATTGCGCCTGCTTGTAGAACGGCCTTGTTTTTTCCGATCGTTGCCATCTGCCCCTTATCGAGATAACAAAACTCTTTTCGTGGAAAATGATGAAGAGAATTTAAAATCATCTGTGCGGCGTGTTTTCCCTCTTGAATGGCAGCCGGAGCCAATCCTGGAACAATGCGCTCATGAGTCCACGGGACAGCTGCCATGTCGCCAATAACAAAACAATTTGAAAATCCTGGCACTGTTAAGTCAGTGTTCACTTGAATTCGACCTGCTGAATCTCTTTGCACAGCGGGCTCGAGAGTCATGGGTGCAGCTCTCACTCCGGCGGCCCAAATCACTGTCTCGGAAGGCATGAACTGTCCCGCCACCCAAACACCTTCTTCATTGATTTTTTCCACTCGCGATGAAGTTCTCACTTGCACTCCGAGATTTTGAAGATCCTCTTTTGTTTTTTCCGAAAGATCCTTGGAAAAAGTCGAAAGCACACGGTCACCGGCTTCAATCAACGTCACTTGGGCTAGCGCGGGATCAATGCGTTTAAAGTCATTCACAATCACAGTTCTGGCAATGTCGGCAATAGCGCCGGCCATTTCAACTCCGGTCGGTCCCCCGCCGACGACAATAAAATTCAAAAGTGCCTGCTGACGGACAGGGTCCATTTCATTTTCTGCCCGTTCAAAGGCACTCAAAATTCGACGACGAATTTCTGTAGCCTGCTCGAGTGTCTTTAATCCTGGAGCAAATTTTTCCCATTCTGGGTGCGCAAAATAACTGTGCTGGGCGCCGCAAGCGAGAATTAAATAATCGAATTCAAGTTCTCCTTCGGAGTAAGAAATCACTCTTTGTTGCAAATCGACTTTGTCTACTTTTCCCCAGTGGACCTCAATATTTTCAACATTGGAAAATTGCGCTCGGATCGGAACTGCAATATCACCAGGATTCAATCCAGCAGTTGCGACTTGATAGAGCAGAGGTTGAAACAAATGATGATTTTTTTGATCAATAAGAATCACAAAAACATCTTTGTGATGGGACAATGTTTTGGCCGCATTCAAGCCACCAAATCCCCCACCGACAATCACGACCAGGGATCGGCCAGCTTCTTGAGCGGGATGTCTGATTCGCATCGACGACCTCCAATAGCGCTTGCATCCTAGAAGAGGGAATTCAGTCAGGCAAGAAATGATCTGTCGTTTCCACTGACAAAGGTCGAGTCCGAGGTTTGGAATTCGGCGAATTTTCTTTTAGAATAGAGTCATGAAAAAACTCATTTCAATTTCACTTCTTTTTTTGGCGATTGCTTTTGCTGGTGAAGTTCCAGCGGCTGTCACTCCCCTCTCAGTGGGCATTGCGCCCCCGGTGCAATTTCCCCCAGATGATTTCACCATCACTGGCTTGCGCGCCAGTCTCCTGTGGGGACGGCATCGTGACATGTATGGCTTTGACTTTGGCGGTCTTGGCAATATCACGGACGGTGAGTTTCATGGTCTCGCTCTGTCCGGTGTCTTCAATTACACCAAAGGCACCACCAATATTTTTGGGGCTCAATTGGCAGGTTTGACAAACATCAACACAAGCAAGACGAATGTCTATGGATTGCAGGCCTCTTTAGGACTGAACTCCAACACGGCTGCTTCGACTCTGGTGGGTGTTCAGTTTGCTTTGGTCAATCTGAGTGAATTCACAGATGTCTACGGGTTGCAGGCCGGAATCTACAATCACGCCAAGGAAGTTTACGGATTTCAAATCGGTCTCGTGAACATCACTGACAATCTTCATGGAATTCAGATTGGTCTGATCAATTTTCACCGCAAAGGTCTGATTGGCGTTTGCCCAATTATCAATATCGGTTTTTAATTTTAGATGGATTGGCCAATTTCAAGCAGGACTTGGCATTCGGTGGCTTCGTAAAGAAGCCCTTTGTATTTGGTGTTTGAATTGACCCATTTCATATCGGGAAGAGCCATTTTTTCTTTTGGCGGTAAGTAAACGGCTCCTCGAGTAGAAAAATCAGAAATGACTTTTCTTTTAAAATCGTCTGTGACTTTGTTGATCAGAACTTGCGACACTTCTTCGATGGTGTCACGATTCATGCCTTGAAAAAGCCGACTGATGCCCGCATCAGCTGTCTCCAACAATCGAGCTGTGAATTTAAACCAGCCCAGATGTGTTCGAACTTCTTCGGACTGCTGGCAAAAAAAGCCACCGCGTCTTTCATCCTCAGTCGCTTCTCGCAATTGAAAATGGACCCCTTGCCCGACATTGGCTTGTAGGGATTGCAAAAATTCCTTCTGAATCCAATTTTCAGTCAAGGCCCCATCGGGACTTCCTTGGGCTTCAACCAGTGGCGCCATCGAAAGAAGCGGAATGAAAGCCCCGCCACTTCGCGGAAAACCACGAACGGAAACATCGGTGAGAAGAAAATTAACTTCAAACTGCTCTTTTTCCGAGAGCACACAGATCGGAGTCTTGTGCAGGTCTTTTTTCCCGCGGATGAATGCATAGACAGCACCAAAATCGCTGCCATCACCAGATGCTGGTAGATTCAGAACGACCAAATCCACCTTCTGCATGGCTGTTTTTTGAATGAGTTCCAGAATATTTTTTGAAGAGTAAACGTAGGCTCCGCCCATGGATTCTGAGGCCTGCTTCAGATCGTTTTCCAGGTTTTTATCTTCAGAGACCAGACCGATTCGAATCTTTGGCATAGTCCAAGTCTCAAGAAGTCAGGGCTTTTTGTAAACTGATTTTTACCAGTCTCGACCTCAATTCCCCAACACTGAAATGAAATTTGAAGTATCCTCAAGTTATGCTCAAGCAAGCCTCTATCCGCCAAATACAAAAGTCGGAGCTGACCCGAGAACAAGGCTATTTGGTCGCGACAATGGCTTTTTATCCACGAGGGCTCAAGAAAGAACTGCTCGATGAGTACAGAGCCGAGCTTGCCCCTGACCGTGAACTTTTTAAAGAATTCAAAGAGCAGCAAGCGAAAGTGGGCCATGAGGCAGCTTTTGAAAAATCCCGCTATGAAGAAAGATTTCATTTAGGGCGAAGAGCCACTGAGACTTTGAAAAATCTGGCAAGAATGAGCCAGACTCAAGATGTGTACCTTGCTTGCCAGTGTGAAATCGGCGAGCGCTGCCACCGTGAAATCCTCCTTCTCATCGCCGAGAAAGAATTTGGCGCGAAAGTCGATCCGCTTTTTCATACCTATCCAGTGTTTGAAAAGCGCCTGAAAGAGGCTTTGGGCGAATCACTTAAAAGCAGATGATTATACGGCCAAGTGATCAGGATCGATTTTTGGCGTTTCTTCGATATGCAGAATTTCTTCAAGACATTTTTCAATATAAATCGCTTCACTCAAATCAGAAGCGCGGCAGATTTTTTTGACACTGCCATCTTTGAGAGTGAGATCCAATCCAAATGCAAACCGAGGTGCTTTTGGCTCGGCGCCTGGAGTGGCTCGCCAGACTCCGAAATGATCAATATCAGAAACATTAAAAATCTGGATGCCCCCCAAAGAAAGCGGACCTGAGCCAACAACCATCTTGTTATTTTTGATCATGATTGTGGTGCTGTTGAAAATATGCTGCAGACTCAAAACGACAAGAGGAATTGTGAAAAGCCCCAGAACACAAAGGCCCAAAAGCAAATCCTGTCGATTCAAAAACAGGACCTCGATCAGCGCCAGAATCCCGCAGAAAGCAGTGGCAATGAAAAGAAAGCGTGAGCGCGGAGATTTCCATTTTTTCTCGATGATAAAAATGGAACCTTTTCTTTCGATGTGAACCTGGGGACTGGGACGAACTAAGGATCGATCGACAATCATGCGAAGTCCGTGTTCGTGGCGAAAAGGCATGGTGTGGCCGCAGGAATGACAGACCAGTGATTCATTTCCCTGAACGTCTTCCAGTTTCAACTGGATCTGGCATTTTTCGCACTGGACATTTGCTAACTGAAAAAGATAGCTAGCTAAACCCATGAGGCCTCCACCAATAGACTTATCGGCTGTTTTGAAGAGGGAACTGAGGTCTTTCCAAGGAACTTAAAATGTTGTGGGAACTGTCGAGCTTTTCAGCTTTCAGAGTGAAAGTCTTGCGGAAGCGGAAACCGTCTCAACATCTCATAGACTGGAAAAGCGCCTGCCAAATGGCTTTCGTAAAGAATGACTTCAGAAACCCCCTGTTTTCCCAGGTCTATTTTCTCAAAAGGAGATAATAAGTCCCGACAGCTTTTAGGATTTCTTAACCTAGCCAAAGTCAAATGCGGTGAATAGTCGGGCTCAAACTCAGAAGGATCTTTCAATTCTCTTTCCAGATCGGACTGTAAATCCAAAAGTTTTTGTGACCTTTGCACATTTAAATAAATCACCCGAGCTCTGTGCAATTCAGGAAATCCACCGATCCCGCGAATTTTCAGATCAAAAGTTGAATGTTTCAGAATCACGGCCTCTATCTTTGATTCAATATCTGGAATTTGTTCTTCTGAAGTGGGCCCCAAAAAAACCAAGGTTACATGCAAATTTTCCGCAGGAGTCCATTTGAGACCAATTTCCTTTTGATCCGCTGTCTTGCGAATTTTTTTGATCCAAGGAAGAAGCTCATTGGCGAATTTTTCTGAAAAATGAATTCCAATAAAAAGCCTTTTAGAAGCCATGCTCGAAAAATGTACGCCAAATGAGATCAAAACCCTCTGATTTCCTTCGCCAAGTCGTGTCGTGAGCCCTTTGAGTGCGCCTAAATCTTGACTCTCGACACAGATTTTCTAAGTTACTGGTTTTATCAAACGGAGGATCAACATGAAAAAACGACTTCTGGCTGCAGCTTTCATTTTGTCAGCAACAACCACACAAGCCGCCACCTACGGCCGCGAAAACAACGTCACCGCCCTACTGGGATTCACTCAAACCGCCATGAATTTCGGCGCCAACTACGAACGTCGCCTGGACACGATGGGTGTCGGCGGCTACTTTCATTTCTCTTCAGAAGAGAAAGACAATCAGATTAACAGACAAACAATGTCGTTTGGAGCAATGGCACCTGCACATGTTCTAGATGACAACCGCTTTGATATCTATTTGGCTCCAGGCTTTGGCGTGACTATGATTAAGGGGGTCGCCACTGAAAACGATGAAACTGTTTTCGGCCCAACAATCAAAACAGGCATGCTCTTCAAGTTCACTCCCACAGTCAAAGCCGGGATTGAGCATTTCTATTTCACAAACTGGTTCAACGACAAAGCCCAAGCCTCAGGCCAATACACAAACGCCGCCTTGTCTTTCGCATTCTAATTTTTTTTCGCAAATTTCTGACACAAAAAAACAAAACCGGTGTTGACTCCCAACACCGGTTTTTTATTTCCAGCAAAAACCGCAACGCAAATCTACACTCTGACTATCGTCTGCCCATAAGCAGACAATAAACTGAGTCCAGCCGTGCATCAAAAAAAATCGCACAGTCCATCCCCCAAAAACTTGCCAGACGACCACGATGGTCGTCTGGGAGCCTTCACATGGACGGACACACTCACGTTTACTATCGGCACCGCTGTGCTCGAGACCAGATCACAAAGGCTTCTCGCCCTTCACTCGCGGCTGCTTTCCAGACTGCGCAGTGGATGGAGCCTCTTCTTCGTCGCGGCCTTCAGCAGTTTCATTGATATACTCTTGAGCTTGTGAGGTTTGACCTCGCTCGCCCATTCGATCGGGTCTGCCAATGGAATTAAAAGTTTGATTGTTTGGTTTATTGTCTTGGCCAGTCATTAGGGTAAACTCCTTGAGCCAGGGCCACCTCTGAGCATTCCAACAACAAAGCTAATCAGAGCGAGGACCAGGAAAACGAAGAGAAGTCCTTTGCCAATGTCCATTGAAACGCCGGCAAATCCTGTGGCACCGAACACAATTGCGACTAAAGCCAAAACAAAAAAGAGTATGGCGGCACGAAGCATAGAAACCTCCCTTGGAATGCAAAGATCATCTGCAACCGCAGGGCCATTCTCAGCTCATGATCCATTTTTAACAGTTGAAATGGAGGGACAAAACGCCGCCCGCATGGGGAGAATTGCACCTCAAATTTTGTATTTTCCTATCGGAATCCAAGCTCTTGCCGACCTGTGTTTGGCACTTTCATTGCGTATTTATAAAGAGAGGTTATGGCCCTCTCAACCCAAGGAGGAACTTATGAAGACAATTATCGCAATGCTGGCTGCATCATTGATGAGTGCAGCCGCATGGGCACAAGATTCACGGAGTACGACGACTGACACAACAACGACACCAACACCGTCATCTGACACGAACAGTTTAGGCGAACCATCGACGGATATTTACGATGATTCGACTTTGAGCGGCTCGTCCACGAGCGACGACAGCACTTTTCAAGATACGGACACAACAACAGCTCCATCTTATGAAGAAGATTCTTCATTGAGCGGTTCAGCCACTGAGGGAACCACAAATATGGCTCCTGCACCTGCGGCACCTGCTCCAGTAGCGCCAACGGCTCCTGCGGCAACTGACACGACATCGAAGGCTTATCAAGAAACTGATATGTCATCACCTGAACGTCGCGGCGGTGTTTACATTGAGCCCGGTATTTTCGGCAGCATCCAAGATTCTGACATTTCAGTTGGCGATGATGAATCCGCCACTTCCAACGGCTTCGGTGTGGATTTGAAATTAGGCGGTCATATCAACAGCATGTTTTTCTTAGCAGCCGATGGCCGCTATGAAAGATCGCGCTTTGAAGGCTCTTCTTATGAAGACACAGACGCAGATGCGTGGAACTGGGGACCTACAGCTGGCGTGCAAGCTCCATTTTTTGGCGGTCGCTTGTGGGGAACTTATGTTGTTGACGGCGAACACGATCCCGATTCTGGCGTCGATGGCACGGATCTTCGATTCACTGACCCCTACGGTTGGCGATTCGGTGCTGGGGTGAAATTTTCATCTGTCAGCTTGAATCTCGAATATGAGGATCTCACCTATCGCACAACCGAAGTTGATGATTCTGGCGGTGGCGCTCTTGGCACCGAATCCATCGATTTTGAAAGCCGTGGATATGCTGTAAGTCTCAGCTTTCCAATGTCCTTGTAATAAAAACGTAGTCACCATTTCCAAATCCAAAAAGGGAGGATATCAATGGAAAAAAACACAACAAGCGCAACCACAAAAGGCAGCCCTCAGTTTGGCAGTGAAGCAGCTGGAGCAAGTGCCGCTCGGACTTCCGATGTGATCAACAATGTGAAAAGCAAAATTGCTGATCAGGCAGGACCTGCGGTCGAAAAATTTCAGACCACATTCCGGGATGTTCAGGAAACTGCTCAACCCTATTTGGAAAATGCGCAGTCTTATTTTCGCAGATATCCATTGTACTCCGTTTTGGGTGCAGCGGCGATTGGCGCGGTGATTGGTATGATCGTCGCTCGTCCTACGAACCGAGTGTCCCAATAAGCGAAAGAAGAGGATGGAAATATGCTTCTTCAACTGATGTCTTTTGTGATGAGCTCCCTCTTAGGACAACAAGCAGAGTCCGGTGGCCTCTTTCCCAATATCACTTTAGCTTCTTTACGAAAGCTGACGATGATATGGGCTGCAGTGGCCATCTCTTTGCTGGTTTTCCTTGGCGGGGCTTTCACTGTTTTGTTCGATCTCATTCTTGCTAGTCGGGACCATGGGCAACTGATGCTCTCACCGGCTTCGATTGTGGGATTTTCGCTGATGGGCTTTTCCATTCTTTCTTTAGTGGCGCTTTTTGGACGAAGCCTTTGGAGCCCTCCAGCTCAATTGGCTCAAAGTCGTGAAGAAGCCATGTCAAAAGCCTTGGCCCCTGTGGCTGAGGCGGTCGCCGGAGTGATTCGCGACTTCTCAGAAGAGCGCAAAAGAGCTCAAGCTGCGATGATGGCGATGGCTTCAGCCCCCGCTTCCGATCCAACTCAGACAGCTTACAATTGATTCATCTCAAACCGGGACAGGCCCCTGTCCCGGCTCAACTAGACCCTGATCCTGTTCACTCCTCCCTTCTTAGCACCGATATGAAAAGGTCTTAGCAAGTGAAGAGGAGGCAAGTTTGAAACAATGGGTAAAAAAGCTGCTCGAGCAATTTGAAATTCCTTGGCAAGCGCCCGCCGATTCGACAACTCCTTCCATTCAGGTTTCAGAGGAAAAAGCCACTCTCTTGCATATGATCGATGTCTACAACAAGCACTTGCTTGAAATCGATACTCAGCCCGTTCGCCGGGTCCGAGAAATCCTCGATGAATTTGCCAAGGGCCTCGTTCATCAAGATCCAGAAGTTGCTGATAAAAATCTGTTTCGATTCCGCCAGTTTTTTTCCAGTTACCGAATTGACGAATACTCTTACATTCAAAACACTTTTGATGACTTTAAAAACATCATTTGGGATTTTGCCGATCAATTGGGCGAAGACGTCCGCTTTGAAGAGAGCAAGGATTTTGAAGTGAAGCAAAGCCTGGATCAGCTGCGGGAAGCAGTCGAATCGAATTCCATTGATATCTTACGCAACAAATCCCGTGAATTCATTGACCAGTACATCGAAGTCCAATCCAAGAAAGACGAGCGCCGCTCTCGCCGCCTGGACGCCATCCAAAAAAACCTCTCGAGCGTCAAGAAACAGCTGATGGATGCCAACCATAGCATGCGAGTGGATCATTTGACTGGAGCCTACAACCGCAAAAGCTTTGAAGAGCAGTTGAAAAAATATGTCAGTCTGAATCAGATCTCTAAAAACGCTGTCTCGATCATCGCTCTTGATATCGATTTTTTCAAAAAGATCAATGATTCCTACGGACACGACATCGGCGATTTTGTCCTGAAAGAGTGTGTACGCCTGCTCAGAGAAGTGTTTCATCGTGAGACAGACTTTGTGGCCCGTATCGGCGGCGAGGAATTTGTCGTGATTCTTCCCGATCACCGAATCGAACATGCTGTTCACAAGGCCGAAGAGGCCATGGCTAAAATCCGTAAAGAGGTCTTTATTCAAGGCAAGCTGGAAATCCGCTTCACTGTCTCAATGGGAATCGCTCAGCTTTTAGAAAATGAGACAGGTGAGCAGATGCTCAAGCGGGCCGACCAGGCTCTTTATCAATCCAAGCAAACGGGACGCAACAAATACACAGTTGCAGCCGGGCATTTGCAAAGTGTCGCCTGATTCGACACTTCTGTTGATGAAATTTCGCTGTTAGAAATTTTTTGACAGGTTACGGGCCTGTCAAAATGCTTTCACATTTTTTTGCCCAACAACCCCAAAAAATCGCGGCCCAGAGCTTGCTCTAGTGTTCAGGCATGAAGACAATTTTTGCAGGGCTTGCAGCACTTCTCCCCTGTGTGGCTTTCGCCGATGTCAACATGCGCGATGCAAGCTTTTTGAAAACGGAAAATGATTTTTCACTGGATCTGATGGCTCGAACCTACAACAGTCGAAGTCTCTGGAAAGGAATTTTCGGATTTGGCTGGTGTGCCTCCTTTGAAGTGAGATTCACCCCCCACACACTCAAAGAAGGAAAGCTTCAGACCTGCGACAGAAGCCGGAACGTTAGCGCCCAGTTTGTTGCAAATGAATGGAAGGTTTCCAAAAATTCAGAGGAAACTTGGGTTTTTAACCTGGCCGGTCAGTGGATCCGGCTTGAAAAAAACCACTCAGAATCCCTTTTCTTGAGCTACGATTCGAGAGGCCTCGTGAAATCGATTCGCGGACAATTTGGAATTATTGAATTTGATTACAAACTGACTGGAGAACTGGAACAAATTCGTCAGTCTGATTCACACTGGAGCCGTTACCGATTCAAGGATGAAAATCTGTTATCCGTAACAGATTCGTCAAGGATGACGACCTTTTATCGCTATGACGATCTTCACAATCTTGTGGAGATCGAAACACCAAAGGGCAAAGAGCGCATTCTCTATGATCAGGGAAAAGACGAAGTGAAAGCTTACTTTTCAATCGATGGCTGCTTTGAAATCTATCGCTTTCTCAAACAGAGTGCGCTTCGATTGAAATCCTCCGTCTTTCGCCGCTGCCCTGAAACCCAACTGGAAAAACGAATTCTTTCTTTTTCTTCCAAAAGAAGCCCTCAGGGAGAACTTCTTTTGATGGAAATCAAAACCGCTGGAGGTGTGATTGAATCTTCCTCTCTTCCTTAAAGTTCTTTTCATTCATTTATTCGCTGTACGGATTGTTTATGCTTCGGCAGGTTCCTGGGCCTATCAACAAATCGAGACCGATAAGGCCTGGGAGCTTGCACGAAGCCGTGGTGAAAAAATCACTGTCGCCATTGTTGATACTGGATTGGATCTCAAAAGTCCCGCCAAGTTATGGACCAATCCGGGAGAAACTGGTCTCGATCAACAAGGTCGTGACAAATCCAGCAATGGTCTTGATGACGATCAAAATGGTTTCATCGATGATGTGCATGGCTGGAACTTTGTCAGCAACAGTCCTCATTTTTCAGATCGACACGGACATGGGACCCATATTGCTGGAATCATCTCTTCTGTGGCACCTGATGCCTCTTTGATGATTCTCAAATATTATGATCCAAAACTGTCGCCAGAGCAGAATGTACAGAACACATTGAAGGCCTTTCGCTATGCCCTCCAAATGAAAGCTCACATTATCAATTTTTCTGGCGGCGGACCTGGTGCGAATCTGAAAGAAGAAGAAATACTGGTAAAGGCTGAAAAGGCGAATGTGCTTTTGGTCGCAGCTGCTGGCAATGATGGCATGAATACGGATCTCATTCGCTATTATCCAGCCAACTATCCCCTTTCCAATATCCTTTCCGTCACAGCCTTAGATGCAACTCGAAAAATTCCAGAATATGGTAATTTTGGCCGGCACACTGTTCACTTGGCCGCCCCGGGTGATCAGATCCCCTCACAACTTTTATTTGGCCGACAGGGAGAAATGTCCGGCACTTCGCAAGCCACAGCATTTGCAACTGGAGTGGCGGCGCTTGTTATGTCTCAGTCGGATCAAAAACCAAAGCCCGCTCAACTGATTGAAAAACTGATCCAAAGCGGAAGCCAATTGGAGACCCTGCGGGAAAAAGTTCAAGCTTCTTCAGCTTTGAATGCCTACCGGGCTCTGGCGATGAAATCTTCATTTGAATCAGCGGCTGGATTTGTCTTTCAGAACGAAGCGGATTGGGATTCAAATCTTTTCACAATGCCCTCGACATTACCTGTGAAAAAGCGGCTCGGTCTGTAAAATCGGAGGCAAGCTCCAGCGCTTGCAAAAATCTGAATCCAAAAATTCAAGAGAGATCGATCGAAGTTCAATTTTCTGAGTCTCTTTCTGCGATTGAGCCCCATAAAGCACATCTCCAACAATTGGAAACCCATGCCGGCTCAAATCAAAACGCAACTGGTGCGGGCGACCTGTGACTGGCCTCAATTCCCATTTCAAAAACTCACCTTCCCGACCCAGCAGACGAGCCCGAGTCAAACTGGGCTTTCCATGTGGACTTTCAAAAGCCCGCTTCTTGCCGCGAAGAATGCGCGCTTTCCATTCAAAATCTTGGTTTTCCAATTTCTCGAGAGATGGATTTGAATTTTGATTTTCACTGAGGGCTTGATAAATCTTTTGAACTTTCTTGGTTT
Organism: Pseudobdellovibrionaceae bacterium; assembly: GCA_041288045.1. Taxonomy (GTDB): domain Bacteria; phylum Bdellovibrionota; class Bdellovibrionia; order Bdellovibrionales; family Bdellovibrionaceae; genus 21-14-0-10-47-8. The sequence continues at coordinate 12,223 of JBGGMM010000121.1, forward strand.
CAAAAAGGCGATTGGCCTCAGAATGGGCACTTGCACTGAGCGCGAAAAGCACAAGGCCTGACACTTCAAAATCCAAACGGTGAACTGGAAAGATCTGTTTTTCCAGTTTTGTCTGAAGCTCCAATCCCAAAACAGGTCTTGGATCTTTTTCGCCAAAGCGGGCGGGAGTTGTCAATAAACCTGAGGGCTTGTCCACCGCCACGAAATGTTCATTTTGAAAAAGAATTTTCATTTTTTATTGATGCCGACGAGAAAAATTTCTTTGCTGATCTTGCGAGTGCTATCGGGTTTGACGGCTTCAAATTTAACAAAGCTTTTTTTGATTTCATCTCGAAGTTTGGCAAAATCATCACTATGAAAAAGTTTGCAGACGAAATGACCCCCAGGTTTTAAAAATCGTCTAGCAATATCCAAAGCCAGCTCACAGAGCTCCATGGACCTAGCTTGATCGGTGAGCCGAATCCCAGTGGTTTTTGGGGCCATATCGGAAAGCACCAGATCAAAAGGGGGTTGAAAGCCGTGCTCGGTGAAAACCTGCTCTAAATTCAGATCTCGCAAATCCGCTTGAATAAAAACGGCATTGGAAAGTTTCACTGTGACCGGACTGAGATCGACACCTAAAACTCGTCCCCGATTTCCGATCTTTTGAGAGGCGTACTGGGACCAGGATCCGGGGCTGGCGCCAAGATCCAAAACAGTCTGACCTTCTTTTAAAAGACGAAATCGTTGGTCGATTTCCTCGAGTTTAAAGACTGACCTAGCGGCAAAATTCTGCTCTTTGGCTTTTTTAAAATAGTGATCTTTGGGATTGTAGGCCATTGGTCCGGCAGCTTATCAGGCCGATTGCAGGTCGACAATAGGAAGCTTTTTCCTTCTGTTCAGACCCAAAGGGGCTTATAGTGCGGACTCGAGGTCTTTATGGAAATTGGTTGGATTTTGGGCGGAATTTTTATTTTTTCGACTCTGGTTTTTATGGCCATTGCCTTCTTTTTGCCAGAATGGGTGGGAATTACCGGAAAGAAAGCCTTAAAAACCTTGGAAGAGCAACGAGGCACCTCCCCAGAGGATCCGCCCCCTACTTCCTCAAGCTCTCCATAAATTCTTTTCTTCGATCTTTCATGCTGGAGAAAATTGAAAATCCAATAAAAGCCGCGCCGACAATGCCGGTGATCACTTCAGAGACATGGTGAATGGTGCTCAGGAACATGATGGCGGCCAATGCGGCCACAGCATAAAAAGCGCCGTGCTCCAGAAATTTATAGGCATTCAAAGTGCCCTTTTCCACCATCAGGATGGTGAGGCTTCGAACAAACATGGCGCCAATTCCCAAACCGATAGTTATAATGAAAAGATTGCTGGTGATGGCAAAAGCTCCAATCACCCCGTCGAAAGAAAAAGAAGCATCCAAAACTTCCAGATAGAGAAAAAGACCAAGGCTTGCTCGCTCCACATCCTGTACTGCATGCTCAGGAGCTTGAAGGAAAACTCCGACCCCTTCAACAGCGAGAAAAGTCAAAATTCCCGCCAGTCCAGAATACATGAAAGGCAAAGTTTTGCTCGGTTCCACGTACTGGGCGAGAACATAAATGATCAAAATGGTGATTCCAACTTCGATAGCTTCCAATTTGCCCATTTTTGATAGAGGTTTTTCAATGATGTTGATCCAGTGAACTTTCTTTTCGCGATCAAAAAAATATTTCAAAGCCACGAGCATCAAAAAAGCACCACCGAAAGCCGAGACTTCGGTGTGAACACTCATCATCAGCTGGGCGTATTCTTGCGGGCGAAGAGCTGCCAGCTTCAAAGCTTCGATGGGTCCCAAATCGCCGACCAGAGCGACGATCAAAAGCGGGAAAAACAAGCGCATTCCAAAAACTGCAATCAGCATTCCCCAAGTCAAAAATCGCCTTTCCCATTTTTTCGACATGTCTTTCAAAACAGTGGCATTGACGATGGCATTATCAAAAGAAATTGAGACCTCAAGAACTGCCAGAATGGCACAGATGAACAGAGATTCCATCGCACCGGATACAGTCCCAGTGTAATAAAATCCGACCAGAGCCCCCAGAACCAGACCAAGAAAAGTCACAATCAGAGAGCCACGAAAGTATTTGAGATTCGAATTCGCCATGAGATTGAACTTACCTTCTGCCTATTTTGATGTAAAATAAGTTTCCATGAAATTACTCTTTTTTTGCGGCATGTTTTCATTGCATTTCTTGATCTCTTCAACAGCTTCTGCACAAGAAATGATGGGGGATTTCCTGAATCCTCAGCCGCCTTCTTGGTTGCTTCGAATCACTGGTGAAAGCGCTGAACCCTTCAGTCAGCAGAAAGCCTTTGTGGCTGCGCCTGTGAACACCAATGCAACAGATCCAGCCCAGGTTTTCTGGAAATGGTCACAGCTCAATTTAGAGCCGGATCAAAGACTCAATAATGGTCAAAAGCTTCCGCAGCATCTTTACAGCTCAGAATACGGCGTGGGCTATAAACACGTCGCAGATGAAAGCCTTTTTTGGGGAATCAGTGCTTCGCTAGGCTCAACAGGGGATGAAGTTTTCAGCTCCAGAGCAAAGACCGTGGTCAGCGGGACTTATTTTTATTCTCAGTCCAAGGATCCCACTTCTCGTTGGCTTTGGCTTTTGAACTATTCCAACAATCGAACTTTCGCCAATGAAATCCCGATCCCCGGTGTCGCCTATATTTACCGCCCCTCGGCGGATTTTACAGGGGTGTTTGGCTTTCCCTTTGCTTTTATTCGCATGAAACTCAACGAAGATTGGACTGGGCAGTTTTTCCTGGGACCTTTTGTCTACAAAGCTGAATTCATTCGCACTTTATCAGGTCCCCTTCGATTTTTCGCACTGGCTGATCACAGCCTTCAGTCTTTTTACCGTGTCGATCGGCCTCGGGATGAAGATCGGGTTTTTTATGGCGAATCACGGGCCTTGATCGGCTTTCGCTCACCACTTCAGCGCTATTTAATGGCTGAAGTTTTTGCCGGAGCGGCTTACAGTCGAACCGCTCTTGAAGAAGAAGATTATTGGCGGCACTCTCAGGACGCAGTGTCACTTGAGAATCATTGGTTGGTTGGCGGGCAACTTTCGCTTCGATATTGAAGTCATCTCTCAATTGGCGTATTCAGAAGTCGCAATCGAAAAAGGATGGTTTCATGTCTTCAACACGAACAATGTACAAAATGAGAGTGGCACAAATCATCGATCACACTCCCACAGTCCGCGAACTGGTGATGCAAACCCAGGAACCTCAGGAGTTTTCTTTTCGGGCCGGCCAATTTGTCACTTTGCATGTCCCGCATGAGCCGAAACCAGCCATGCGCGCTTACTCTCTGTCTTCAGATGATCGATTGAAAAACGGTTTCCGATTGCTTTTTAAATTTGTCGAAGACGGAGTGGCCTCCAAATATGTCTGGTCGCTGAAAGGCGATGAAATTTTAAATTTCACTGGCCCCTTTGGCCGCGTGTTTTTCAAGGAGCCCCCCACCGAGCAAATTGTTTTTCTGAACACCGGAACAGGTCTTTCTCAGCACTATTGCTATTTGATGTCCAAAAAAGAAATCTTTCCCAATCTTAAATACCGCATGCTTTTTGGAGTTCGAAACGAAAAGGAAATGTACTACCAACCTCAGCTCGAGCAATTGCAAAAGGAACTTCCGGATTTTAAATTTGAATTCGTTCTGAGCCGGCCCAGCGAATCCTGGACCGGAAAAAAAGGTTACATTCAACATTTCATCAAAGAGTTCGATTATCTGAAAACACCCACCACTTTTTACCTCTGTGGCAATGGCGGAATGATCAAAGAAGTGAAAGTCCAGCTTGAGCAAGAGGGCTTTGATAAAACCCGTATTTTTGCTGAAGCCTTCGACTGAAGTTGAAAAATTTGACGTCGACGCCCGCAGAAAGATCTCGCGCTCTGATTGAACTGATCTTTGCTGGCGTGCTTTGGGGTTTTGGCTTTATTGGCACTGTTTGGTGCCTGCAGTTTCTCAGTCCGGCCGCCATTTTGTCTTACCGATTTGGAATGGCTTTTTTGGCAAGCCTGATCATTCTCATTTTCAGAAAAGTTCCTTTGGCCATTTTGAAAAATGAGCTTCGACTGGCTTTTGTTCCGGCTTTGATTTTATGGCTGTGTTTGATGACTCAAACTTTTGGTTTGAAATACACAACGGCCACCAATTCGACTTTCATCACCACTTTGTATGTGGTGATTGTGCCTTTGCTTCATTCGCTTTCAGGACAAGAGAAACTTCATTGGCTGCATTGGTTTTGTGTGTTTCTTGCTCTCTTAGGCACTGGTTTTATCGTCCAAGTTCAAGATCTCTCAGAACTGAATTGGGGAGATCTTCTGACTTTGATTTGCGCTCTGTTTGCAGCTCTTCACATTTTGCTGATTGGACAACGAGCTTTGAACACTCAAAATGATTTTGCTCTCAATGCCTTTCAAGCTTTCTGGATTTGCCTTTTTTCTCTTTTGTTTTTTCCATTCTCTGAAAAATGGGATCTCAGTGTCCTGAATGACAAAGGCTGGATCGGTCTTTTGGTTTTGGGCTTTGGCTCTTCTTTGATTGCTTTCTATCTACAAGTCCGATCTCAAAAAATTCTTTCTCCTTCTGTGGTCAGCCTGCTGTTTTTGCTCGAATCTCCTGCCGCTTGTCTGTTCGCTTACTGGCTTTTGAATGAGCAGCTCTCCAGCTGGCAGTGGTTGGGAGCCGGATTGATCCTTGTTGCCTGTGGATTGATCAGCCTGAAAACCGAAGCCGTCGAGCATTCGGTTTAAATAATTAAGCGATCGGAGTTTTTCGCCGCTCAGACCTTTGCGCATTGAGCGACGATTCAGCTCCGCCTGTGGTCGAAGAACGCACCCCCGAAGGAGCCTGCTTGAGAATTTTCTTTAAAAATTTTCCTGTTTCGCTGTCAGGGACTTTGGCCACTTCTTCAGGTGTGCCAGTGGCAACGATCAGTCCGCCGGCTTTCCCCCCGTCTGGCCCTAGATCGACGATATGATCTGCACACTTGATGACATCCAGATTGTGCTCAATCACCAGCACCGTATTGCCCTGATCGGCCAATTCTTGCAAAAGCTCGACAAGCTTTTTGATGTCTTCAAAATGCAAACCTGTGGTGGGTTCATCCAAAATGTAGAGAGTTTTCCCAGTTCCTCTTTTTGAAAGCTCTTTACTGAGCTTCACTCGTTGAGCCTCTCCACCGGAAAGTGTGGTGGAGCTTTGACCAAGAGTCATATAATCCAACCCGACCCGATGCAAAGT
>JBGGMM010000122.1:0-4751 GCA_041288045.1 Pseudobdellovibrionaceae bacterium
CTAGATGAATCGGGTCTCGAGAAGAAAGAGGCCTGGCACCGCGACCTAAGCGTTTTTGTCGTAAGATCCCGCCGTGTGTGTAGCGGAATTTCCAGTGAACTTTTCCGAATTCAAATCCTAGTTGTTGACCCATACCCCCACGTACCTCCATGACAAGCAGGGAGTGCAAGTTCACGGCAGGGCTCAAGACCAATCAGTGAGAGGAGAAGGCCGCGAGTGTCCGAATTTCGTTGATTGAGAATCAGGGGCTTGGTTCTGAGGTTTCTTCATTCACGATGTCGAGATGGAGAGTCACGGGGTGCACATGTCCGACTGTGAGGCTTGATTGTTTTTGGACCAAACCAGTTGTGAAGAGAAGGAGCAGATCCTCGTGCGATAAAGTCAGATCATGTGAGTGACCACTCTGACCCCAAGATACTGCCGCGAAGTTTCATTGACCTATGCTGAATTTGGAATGGCTCGTATTCAGTCTATTTTCATTTACCTTTCACTTTCTGGGTGCACTTTGTCCCCAGGCACAGGAATGGCAATTCATCCAGGCAATGATAATAACCCGGCGTTTCGGTATCGAAACGTCCCAATTTAAGGAGAAAAAGATGAAATTTTTAGCAATCACCCTGACTGCACTGCTTTCACAAGTTGCAATGGCACAGTTCGACTCACTGGGATTGGACCGTGTTGAACGAGTTCAAATCACTTGTAGCAGCCAGCAAAATCAACCTGAATCCTGCTATGTTGGTGGCGATATCATGGATGTACGTTTAATCCGCCAAGTTTCAAAGTCTCCCTGCCGCGAAGGCAGAACTTTTTGGGCCGATGATCTTTATCTTCATGTGACTGAAGGTTGCCGAGGAGTTTTTGAAGTGCTCGTGCGTGAAGATGGTGGCCATGGCGGCGGAAACCATGGCGGTGGCGGGCATGGTGGCGGTGGTCACGGTGGTGGAAACCATGGCGGTGGCGGACATGGTGGCGGTCACCATGATAACGACGAAGATGAAACAGTGGTCAGCTGCTCAAGCTGGGAACAACAATACAACACTTGCTATGTTGGTCGTCGAGTTCGCGCAGTTGAATTGGTTCGCCAAGAATCAAACAATTCTTGCATCGAAGGCTACAGCTACGGTGTCTCTGGAGATTCAATCTGGGTGGATCGCGGTTGCCGAGGTCTTTTCCGAGTTTTCAGCCGATAATTTGAACTTTCAAAAGGCCCCTGAAATCAGGGGCCTTTTTTTGTCTGGTCTTCATTCTTTAGACAAATCGACCCCCTGATCTCCTTGTGAGCACCTGGCGCCTCAGACCAAGCTATTGAATCTCAGGATTTCAAAACGCATATATTCAATTTGAAGCAAGTCATGACAACTCCAGTCCGATCACGATGGGTTGGAAAGCTTTTCGCAAGACTGGATGCCGGACTCAATGACCTCAATAAGGAGTGAAAAATGAATCCACTCAGAACACGTTCTTCTTTGTTTGCCTTAGCTTTTTTCGTCAGCTCAATCGCTTCAGCTGCCAGTGTGAAGGACTATTATGAACAGATCGATCCACAAATCAGGAAAGAAATCCTGACAGAAATGCGAGTTCGTAAAGTTTTGAAAGCTCAAGACGGGAAGCTTGAGGATGAAGATGATAAAGACAATTCCATCCATAAAATCGATGTTGCCCAGTTCTATCAGCAGAAATGTGGAATGCCTTACACGCGTGATCAGCAAGGTCGTATTGTTCGACCTCAGGTCGAATGCCGATATACACCTCGGCCGAAGGACAATCCCTTTTCAGGAATGAGCGCTAAATTTGACTGTGCTTTTGCAGAAGTCGATAAAAATGGCCAGGTCAAAGCTGATGTCCGCAAAGTCAAATACAACGCTGATCACCAAGATGGGGGAGGATATAAAGAAGTTCCTCAGGCTGTTTTGGGTTCAGGCTTGGGTCGCCTTTTGGGATTTTATGCCAATACCTACTGCGCTGTGGACCTGATTTGCCATGATTGCCCAAGCGATGATCCATGGAATGAAAACGGTAAGAGTCATGGCGCAGCTGCTGTTGGTAAGAAAATCAAATTCAACAATGTTGTGGTTGAAGTGAAACAAAAAGGAAGCACAATTATTGACCGAGACCATTTGAATTCGGCGAAGCCTCAGGGCTTCAGTTTCAATGATGAAATGAGTCGCTATTTTCCGACAGAGAGTTCTCTTGCAAGCGGGCTTCGCATTGAGCGTGAGGCTTTGGCACTGTGGGTGAACTTTATTCGTCACGGTGATGCGGATCCTCACAACAACAAATTGGTCTGTGTGAATTCGACAAAGCCCGAGGATCTGACAGTGGAAAAACCCCAATGCCAGTTGGCTGCAGGCTATGTCAATGATTACGGAAATTCATTCGGTTACTCAAAAGACAGCAGACCTTTGAGCCTTTCAAAATTTCTGAAGTCTTCTCTGAAAATCTCAAATGGAATTGGTATCGCAGAAGGAGCAGCATCCAGTGCGAATGGCTATCAGGTTTCAAGAGAGGGTCGTGATCTGTTCGTCAGTATGGCCAATCAAATCACCGATGACCAATTGAAAGATATTTTTGATCTTGCTCAAATGAATGTCGTCAGTGATTCCAGTGTTGAACAGTGGATCCAAGGCTTCCGCAGAAAAGTTCAAGAAATTCAGAATCTTTCTTTCTAAAAAAGCGATCAGCGGCTTTTCTCTGAGATCTGGGAAAAGCCGATTTGATCAACTGATGGGCGGTCTTCGCCATTGAGCGAGAGAATCAGTATCCAAAATGCAGATCATTAAAAAATTGTGAAATTCGAACTGGTTCACATTCGCTAAATAAGATGTTGCTTGCCAATATTTTATTCTGTTTGCGAAAGAGCACTTAAATAAAAATAATCGATCCAATTGCCTAGTAAAAATTATCAGTTTAGAATTTGTAAATTCATTGATAAAAAATATTTGTTGAGGGGCCGAATGATCGAGCGAAAGAAGCTATTGATTTTAGAAGATGATCACAGAATGCGCGACCTTCTTTCGCAAGGCCTTTCTAGCGATTTTGAAGTCATTGCCACAGATACTATTGAAGACGCGCAAATGATCACCAATAAAAGTACTCCGGATATCTTTCTCTTGGATATTCATCTGAAGACAGGAAGTGGGATCGATTTCTGCCATAAGCTTCGCTATAATCAATTGACCAAGAAATTGCCGATTCTCGTTTTGACTGGTTTTGGAAACTCAGAGAAAATGTTGCGAACTTACGATGTCGGCGCCGATGATTATCTGGAAAAGCCAATCGATTTGACTATTTTGAGAAATCGTTTGAAAGCACGTTTGAAGCGGTTCCAGGATGTTTCTCATGAAGGTCAGCGATATTCCAATTTAAAATTGCATTCTGATAGAAATGAAATTGAAGTGAATGGTGAAATTCGCACTCTCAGTCCCACTGAATTTGAAATCTTGCAAATTTTTCTTTCAAATCCTAATAAAAAAATCTCGCGGAAAGAGATTTTGCAATCTGTTTGGACTGAAGTCCGAGTCGAGGAAAGAACTGTCGATGTTCATGTCTCTTCGCTTCGACGGAAGCTCAAAGGTTTTGATTACACTCTCAAAGCCCTTTATGGCAGTGGCTACATTCTTAGGTCCTCAAATAAATAGTTTATTTAAATCTTTTAAAGGACAAGGTTGCAATAGTTCCCTTTTCGACCTGACTGTCAAATTTCATTTGAGCGCCAAAGGCCGATACAAAGTCTTTGATAATCAGAAGGCCATTGCCAGCTCCCAATTCACCTTCGGTTCCGGGCCTTCGAATGTTTTCATTTTCATCGAAAAGACGGTCCAGAAGAGCGCTAGGGATGCCAACTCCCTCATCTCTGATTTTTAATTCCACCCATCCCGGATCTTGATTTTTCGCCTCAATGAAAATGCTCCTGCCAGGTCGAGTGAATTTAATCGCATTGTTCAATAGGTTGGATAGCACTTGGGCTTGCAAACTGGTTTTGTCAGCAAAAACCATTAAGGGTCCTTCGCTCATTTCAAGATGAAGCTGCAGATTTTTAGCTTCAATTCGAGGTTTAAAGTTTTCGATCACTTTCAGAAGGGACTGCCTCAAGTCCACCGCAGTGAGGTTGACGATCTGGCCTCCCCGGACCAAATAATTTTCCTTCGCATTTTCAATAATTTCAGATTGAGAATTTGTCGCTTCCAAAATGTGATGAAGATTTCTTCGAGTGAGCTCTGGGTTTGAATTTTCCGCCATCAGTTGTGCGCTTGTTCGGATGAGCTGGGTGGTATTGGCCAGATCATGAGATAATGTCCGTAAGAGGGATTTTACCACCACACTTTCATTCTCTTTGGCTTTCGCGAATCCAACCTGGCTTGAGAGATTTCGCAGCTTTTGGAAAATGACCCAATTTAAAATCAAAGCTTCCAAAACTCTTCCGAAGACAATGTAATAACCAAAAAACCAGAAACCCTCAATCAGTCCGGCGCGATACCCACTCCATATCAAATTGCAAGCAATTGCGACTCCCCAGGCAATCGCAACAGTTTCTGCCCATTTTCGTCCCTGCCAAATGAAATAAATCAAAGTGAGGGCAGCCATGAGCATGGAAGTAAAAATAAGTGGGCCCAACAAAGTCCATGAAACAGCTTGGGTCCCCGGGACAAAGCTCAATAAAATCACTCCGACAATCAAAGTCAAAAATACGAAGTAAATGCGATGGAGGATTTTATTTTTTAATTTCATTTGAAAGAAAGTCTGCAAAAACA
>JBGGMM010000123.1:0-10266 GCA_041288045.1 Pseudobdellovibrionaceae bacterium
CGCGCCGGGTGAAGCAAAAAGAGAAAGGCACCCTCAATTAAGGGCTTCGTTGCCGACTTGGTGGAAAGCTTCTTTGATTCGTTCTCGGGCGGTGTCGCGCTTTCGGAAACGATCCATCAGATCATAAGCGACTGGGACCACATAGAGAGTCAGCAGTGTTGAAACCAAGACCCCGCCAATCAAAGTGACCGCCATAGGCTTGAAAGTTTCAGAACCAGCACCTGTTGCCACAGCTGAAGGGACTGCAGCAGCGATTGTCGCCAATGATGTCATCAAGATCGGTCGCAATCTTGTGGGACAGGCTTCAAGCAGTGCAGCTCTTGCTGACGGAGCTCCCCGGTCGCGGACTGTGTTGGTGAATTCGACAAGTAGAATCGAGTTTTTCTTTACGATTCCCATCAAAAGCAAAATCCCGATCATCGAATAAATGTTGATGGACTGATTGGTCAGCGCCAAAGCAAAGAAAGCTCCGCTGAAACTGAAGGGAAGCGCCATTAAAATCGCCATTGGATCGATGTAAGAATTGAACTGGGCTGCCAACACCATGTAAGCGACAAGGAAGCCCAAAATCAGAGCGAAGATCAAGCTCTGGAAAGATTCTTGAAAGGTCTTAGAGCTTCCGGTTTGTTCAATTGTGTAACTTGGCTCCAAGATCTCTTTGGCTTTTTCAAACACAAAACCCAAAGCGGCCTGTTGGGAGGCTCCTGGTTTTAAATTCGCATACACGGAAATCGCTCGTTGCCGATCGACCCTGGTGACTGACTGCAAGCTTGATTTGGTCTCTTGCCTGGTCACTTTGGTGATTGGAATCAAATTGGATCGAGTGTTCCCGATCAGAAGATTTTTCAGCTCCCCGACTTGGTTTTCATCTTTTTCAATTTTCAAGCGGATGTCGTATCGCTTTCCATCTTTGGCATACTGACCGGCTTTCACTCCGCCGATCAATGCATTCACTGTGGTTCCGATCGCATTGATGGTCACTCCGTGAAGAGCCGCTTGCACTCGGTCCGGCATGATTTGAATTTCTGGCATTCCCAAAAGGTAATTGGAGTCCACATCCACCATCAAATTTGAATTTCTCATGGCTTCCATCAGCTTTTCACTTTGCTCGGCTAGTTTTTCCCAATTGGGACCAGAGACCCGAATTTCCACTGGGAAATTTCGTCCACTGCTAAATCCCCGCATCGAGAGGTCCTGCATGAAAACTTTCACGTCTTTGATTTTTCGAAGCTCGCCCCGGGCCATGTCCATGAATTCCTGCTGGCTGAGCTGCTTGCCGGATTGTGGATTTTCAGGCCGAGTTCCTTTTTGCTTCATTGTGACGAACATCATCCCGGTGTTGGAATCATTGGATTGACCGGAAAAGCCTCCCAGGGCCGCGTACACTCGCTCGATTTCACCTTGATTTAAAAACCAATCTTCAAGCAATTTCATTTTGTCATTGGTGAAAGCCAAGGAGCTTCCGATCGGGGTCTGAAAACGAACCATGAAAAGAGACTGATCCTGCAAAGGCACCATTTCTTTTTTCAAAGATTTCACCACCACAAAAGAGCCGGCGACAAAAACAAAAGAAGCCAAAAGAACTTTCCAGCGGTGATTCAATGTCCACTGCAGAGTTCTGGTGTAAAAATCACGGAATCGATTCAGACCGTTTTCAAATGCTTTTCCGATTCGAGTGGTTCTTTCACCTTTGTGAACGAAAGTCGCACATCGCATGGGTGTGATGGTCAGGGATTCAAGCAATGAAAGAAGTACCGCCAGTGAAATGGTCACCCCAAATTGCAGAAAGAATTTACCGATTACGCCTTTCATAAAGGCCACGGGCAAGAAAATCGCCACAACCGCAAAGCTGGCGGCGAGAGCTGCGAATGTAATTTCGCGAGCCCCGATGATGGCAGCTTCGACTTGGCTTCGGCCTTTTTCGTTGTAGCGGAATATGTTTTCGAGAACCATGATGGCATCATCCACCACAATCCCAATCGCCAATGTCAAACCCAGCAAAGTGAAAGTATTCAAAGTAAAACCAAAGAAATACAAACCAATGAACGCACCCATGATCGAAGTCGGAATCGACAGCAGAACATTCAAAGTCGCTGAGAAACTTCCAAGAAATATCCAGCAAACAATAGAAGTCAGAATCACCGCCAACATCAAGTGATGAGTCAGATTGTCCACGGACTGCTCGATAAACACTGTGCTGTCTGAGTTGATGGTGAGAGCCATTCCCGGCGGCAATTGATCTTTCAATTCGGCCACTCGCTCTTTCACTCCTCTGGCGACTGCGACGGCGTTGGAACCCCGTTGTTTTTTGATTCCAAGGCCCAAGGCCGGAGTTTTATTGAAGCGAGAAAGCCTTCGCACTTCGTCCAAGCCTTCTTTGACGATGGCGACTTGGCCCATTTTCACCATGTTCGATGGGTCGGCGATGGATTGACCGGCGCGCTTGCTGATCACGATGTTTTTAAATTCTTCGACGGATTTCGCTTCGCCCATGGTGCGCACATTGAAATTTCTAGTGGCCGTTTCAACAAAGCCGCCAGGCATTTCGGTGTGCTCGTTCTTGATCGCGTCGATGATATCGTTGACAGCGATGTTGTAGCGAATGAGAGTTTCCGGTTTGACCCACACTCTGAGAGCAGGATCCGTGTAACCACCCAGATTGACTTCGCCGACGCCAGGGATGGTGGTGAATCGGTCTCGCAGCTGATCGCGAGCGTAGCGATTGAGAAACTCCATATCGCCTTTGTCGTAAGTCAGAGCCAGCCACATGATGGGCTGATCATCTGGATTGGTTTTTGAAATGATCGGCGGTTCAATATCCGTGGGAAGTCGTCGTGCCGCTTGCGCCACTTTGGTTTGGACTTCTTGAAGGGCGACATTGATATCGCGCTCAAGCTCAAATTCGACTGTTACATTGGCCAGTCCCGTTCGGCTCGTCGAAGTGATGCTGCGAATTCCTTCGACTGTGGAAAGGGCGTCTTCCAGAGGATCGACGACTGTGGTTTCCATGATTTCCGGAGCGGCACCCTCGAGTGTGACGGAGACATTGACATTTGGAAAGTCCACATCCGGGAGCTGACTGACTCCCATTCGAGAAAAAGAAATGGCACCGAAAATAATCAGGGCCGCCATCAACATCCAGGCAAAGACAGGATTGCGAATCGAGACGTCGGAAATCCGCATGAGCAACTCCTTAACTACGAGGTAAGCCCGCTTTCGCTACTTTTGAATTGAACTCTTTGTGCATTTCGGAACTGAGCCATTTGTTTGTCTCAATGTAGTGCTGAAGATCAAGATCAGTCTCAACACCCATGCGCTCAAACATATAAACCACATCTTCTGTGGCCACATTTCCTGTGCTGCCGGGCGCATAGGGGCAACCGCCCAAGCCGCCCAAGCTGGCATCAAAAACTCGCACGCCTTGCTGGTAAGCCATGAGGATATTGGCAAGCGCAGTGCCGCGAGTGTCGTGAAAATGACCAGCAATTTTTTTGATGGGGATCACTCGCTTGAGTTTCTTCATCAGGCTTGCCACCGATCCTGGATCGGCAACTCCAATAGTGTCGCCGATGGAAATTTCATAACAACCCATTTGGTAAAGCTTTCGGGCCAGCTCGACGACTTTTTTCTCAGAGACTTTGCCTTCAAATGGACAACCGAAACAAACCGAAAGATAACCCCTCACTTTGATCTTATTTTTTTTTGCCAGAGCCAGGACCGGCTGAAAACGTTGGAAGCTTTCCTCGATGCTACAGTTGATATTGGCTCTTGAGAAGGATTCTGTTGAAGCAGCAAAGACAGCAATTTCCTTCACTCCGGACTGAAGTGCGTCTCGCATTCCTTTTTCGTTGGGAACCAAAGCTGAGAAGCGAACGGAAGCTGGGATTTTTTTTGATTTTTGGAGAGCTAAAACTTGAGTGATGACTTCTTTGGAGCCGGCCATTTGTGGTACTTTATCAGAGCGAACGAAAGCTCCCAGCTCAAGTCGCTTTAAACCGGATTGGGAAAGGCGACTTGCCATTTCCACTCGAGTCGCAATGGGAACGACGGCCTTTTCATTTTGCAGACCGTCTCTGAGACCCATTTCAACGATTTCAACTTTTCGACTCATGAATTTTCACCAACAATTTGCCCAGCGCCACTTGGTCACCGACTTTGCAGGCGAGAGTTTCGATCTGTCCTGCCACATCCGCCTTCAAAGTGTACTCCATTTTCATGGCTTCCATGACCAAGACCACATCCCCGGCTTTGACTGCATCACCGACTTGCTTGAGAAGCTTGGTCACTTTTCCCGGCATAGGAGCCAGGATTTCACCTGACATCGCTTTGCCTGCGCCTTTTTTCCCAAACTTTTTCTGTGAGGGGCTTTCATAAATGAAAGTCCGTCCTTCAAAATGAACCCAGAGCTGTCCTTTGATCATTTGCGAGGTGTTGGACATTACACACCTCTCCAGTAAGTTTGCCAGGGTGATTGAGAATTGGAAACACTGGACTCGACCTGACGAGAACTTGTTTTTCGTAAACAATTTTCTGCGAATTGTTTTTCGGCTGTGCTGAGTTCTGGCAATTTTAAAGGTTCAGAAAAATTCTTATCGATAAATCGAGTCGTCATCGTTCCTTGCACAAATTCAGGATGCGAGAGAATTTCGAGCAGGTAGGGAATATTGGTGGAAACTCCAAATACGATCGAATCGCGCAGAACCCTTTTTGTTTTTTGAATGGCTCGGCTTCGACTTTCATCCCAGACAATCACTTTGGCGATCATTGGGTCGTAATAAGAGGTGATTTCATCCCCTTCTTCAAAGCCGTACTCGAAGCGTCGACCTGGTCCTTCGGGCCATTCGACTTTTCCCAAAAGTCCAGTGGAGGGAACTCCGCCTAGATAGGGGTTCTCGGCGTAGATTCGACACTCAATGGAATGGCCTCTGGGCATCAGCATTTGGGATTCTGGAAAGACGGGCTCCCCCTGAGCCGTGAGAATTTGAGCTTTGACAAGATCAATTCCCATCACCATTTCTGTGACGGGATGTTCGACTTGCAGACGAGTGTTCACTTCGAGCAGGTAGAACTGGCCATCTTGCAAAAGAAATTCGACAGTTCCAGCTCCTTTGTATCCGGCTTTCGAGGCGATGAGAATGGCAGCTTCACCCATTTTTCTTCGCATGTCCGGAGCGAGTGAGGGCGAAAGTGCTTCTTCGATGATTTTTTGATGGCGCCTTTGCACTGAGCACTCGCGGTCTTGCAAATGAATCACTCGGCCTGTGGCATCGCCAAAAATTTGAAATTCGATGTGCTTGGCGCGATCTAGGTATTTTTCCAGAAAAACTTTGCTCGAGCCAAAAGCGGATTGGGATTCGCGTTGAGCAGATTCAATCAAATCGCGGGCTTCTTGAGAGTTACGCAGGACTTTCATTCCCCGCCCGCCACCACCGGCTGCGGCTTTGATGATCACTGGGTATCCGATTTTTTCGGCTTCGCGAAGCAAAGTTTCAACGGATTGATCTTCGCCTTCGTATCCTGGCACCAGTGGAAGCTCTAAACTTTTTGCGAGCTCCTTGCATTTCACTTTGTCACCCAAAGTTCTTGTCGACTTGGGGGAAGGGCCAATGAAAACCAAGCCCGCTTTTTCACAAGCTTCGGCGAAATCGGCATTTTCAGAGAGAAATCCAAAGCCCGGATGAATGGCATCTGCGCCACCGGCCAGTGCGCCTGTGATATTGGCTTGAATGTTCAAATAGCTTTCAGAAGTGGGCGCCGAACCAATGCAGATTTTTTTATCGGCCATTCGATAAGCTCTGGTTTGCACGTCGGGTTCGGAATGCAAGAGCACAGTTTCAAGTCCCATATCTTGGCAAGCCCGAATGATTCGAACAGCGACTTCGCCACGATTGGCGATGGCGATTCTTTGAAACTTTTTAACTGCCATGGACGGCCTTCCAGTTGGCGACTCGTTTTTCGAGAAAGCTTTTCAGACCCTCTTGGCCTTCAGAGCTGGTTCGCCTTTCGGAAATCACTCGGCAGGTTTCGGCTTTGAGCTGACTTGAATCCAAATCTGAAAATTGGCGGATCAGCTTTTTGGTTTCCCGCACGGCTTCTGGGCCTGCTTCTTGAAAATTTTGAACCGTGCGAGCCAAAGATTCGGCCAAATGAGATTCGGAAACCACTTCGTGAACGAGTCCGGCATCGAGAGCTTTTTTCGGAGAAAAAATTTGGCCAGACATCATCAGTGGGGCGATCGAGCCCACGGAGCATTTTTTTAAAATGAAAGCGCTGATCACGGCGGGCACGAGGCCGATTTTCACTTCGGAAAAACACATTTGCGTGTTTTCTGCGGCGATCACGTAATCACAAGCAGCGATCAATCCCAAAGCTCCGCCAAAAGCAGCTCCGTGGACCACACCGATGATAGGAATGGGACAGTTCCACAGGCTTTCGAACATTTCATAGAGCTTTTCTGAATCTGCTCTGTTTTGTTCCAACGAATATTGGACCATGCTTTTCATCCAATTGAGATCCGCTCCTGCGCAGAAGGCTTTGCCTTCGCCTGAGAGTACGATGGCTCTCAGGTCATTGCGCTGAGAGAGAATCTGAAATTCATCGGTGAGCCTTTGAATCATTTCAGGATGAAAGGCATTGCGGACGTCGGGGCGATCCAGGCTGATCACTGCGATGTTTTTTTCTTCGGTGATTTTCAACATACCCACATCCTACATTCGAAAGACGCCCTGGTTTTGTGGTCCCCAGTCTTTATTCAGACTGGCGGCCAATCCCAAAGCGAGAACTTGTCTTGTATCCACGGGATCGATGATTCCATCATCCCAAAGCCTTGCAGTTGAGTAATAAGCGGAGCTCTCTTTGTCGTATTTTTCCAAAGTTGGTTTTTTGAATTCGGCTTGTTGCTCGGGACTCATTTTCTCCCCTTTCGCGGCCAGCTGATCGAGCTTCACTGTGAGAAGCACGTTCGCCGCCTGCTCACCACCCATCACTGAAATTCGAGCATTGGGCCACATCCACAGCTGTCTGGGTTGATAGGCTCGTCCGCACATTCCATAATTGCCGGCGCCGTAAGAGCCGCCAATCACCACTGTGAATTTAGGAACTCGGGCATTGGACACGGCCATGACCATTTTGGCTCCGTGTTTGGCGATCCCTTCGTTTTCATATTTTTGCCCGACCATAAAGCCTGTGATGTTTTGCAGGAAAATCAGCGGGATCATTCGCTGTTCGCAGAGCTCGATGAAGTGTGTGGCCTTCAGAGCAGACTCGCTGAAGAGCACACCGTTGTTGGCGATGATTCCGACTGGCATTCCCCAGAGGTGGGCAAATCCGCAGACCAGGGTTTTTCCGTAATTCATTTTGAATTCGTGAAATTTGCTGCCATCGACAATGCGGGCGATGATTTCGCGGACGTCGTAGGGTACGCGCGGATCTTTAGAGATGATTCCGTAAATTTCTTTGATGTCGTAAATGGGTTCTTCGACTGTTTGTGTTTTCAAGCTCACGACTTTTTTCTTATTCAAATGAGCGACGATGCTTTTTGTGATTTCGATGGCGTGTTCGTCGTTTTCGGCGAAGTGATCGGTGACTCCGCTGATTTCACAGTGCACGTAGGCTCCGCCCAAATCTTGCGCGCTGACCTCTTCGCCAGTGGCGGCTTTCACTAAGGGTGGACCGCCGAGGAAAATGGTGCCGTTATCTTTGACGATGACGTTTTCATCACTCATCGCTGGCACGTAAGCTCCACCGGCTGTGCAGGAACCCATGACGACTGAGATTTGGGGGATTCGGGCGGCAGACATTCGGGCTTGGTTGTAGAAAATGCGGCCAAAGTGATCGCGGTCTGGAAAGACATCGGCTTGCATGGGAAGAAAAGCACCACCGCTATCCACTAGGTAAATGCAGGGAAGGCCGTTTTCAAATGCAATTTCTTGGGCTCGCAAATGTTTTTTCACTGTCATGGGAAAATAGGTTCCGCCTTTGACAGTGGCGTCGTTGGCGACGATCACGCATTCGGTTCCTGAAATGACGCCAATACCGGTGATGACTCCGGCGCCTGGGGCTTGGCCTTCGTACATGTCCCAAGCTGCGAATGTTGAGAATTCCAAAAAAGAAGTTCCTGGATCCAGCAATCCTTCGATTCGTTCGCGGGCTGTGAGTTTGCCGCGGGATTTGTGCTTAGCTAAGGCTTCGGCTCCGCCGCCGAGTTTGATTTGCTCGAGGCGCTTTTTCCATTCGGTCAAATGCGAGAGCATGTGGTCGCGGTTTTCTTGAAATTCGCGCGAATTCATATCGAATTCTGAAGAGATCACTGACATTTTATTTCCATTCTAACATTTCTTTCAGATAAAGCTCGCTCTCGATTTCGACTTCGCTGCAAATTTGATTTTGCTCATCGAAAAAATGCAGAGTCATCTGATGCCGGCTTTGTTTGCTTTTTGAAAGTTCGGCCCATCTGGCTTCACGAGCCAGATCGCCGAGCTCACCGCGAATTCGCAAATCGGATTTAGTGAATTTCAAAAATCGTCCTTGAACGTTTTTGATCACAACCTGAAATTCTCCTTCAGGAGCGTTGCGCTTCCAAAGCAATCGATAGGCTTCGACCGCCGCGGAAATTTGTACGCCTGGCAGAATTTGGCCGTGCTCATCCAGATTTCGCGCCTTTCTTGGCAGAGTGAGTTCCACTTGAGAGGTGCTGAGAACAGAAATCCGAGCACCAAGACTGATAAAGTGAGGCTTCACTAAATCTAACGCAGAGTTTAAGACCTTTTTCGCTGTGGGCGAAGTCACTTGTTCAGCGACGTCACTGACGACACTCTCTACAAGATCAGTTATCTTGTTGAAGTTCTTATTGAAGTCCCGTTGAAAATCACGCAAATTCATCTCTATAGAACTAAGCTGATCTTGAGCCTGAATTCAAGTCAGTATGCAGGGGTTTACAATCGATGAAATATATCAGTTTGATTCTTTTCGCAGTGGCTTTGGCTTGGACTTGGAACTTGATTCATGACCAGGCCGATATCAGCATCGAGACGCACAATGGCATTCAAGAGAAAGTGGCCGAGCTGATCACTGAAACAATTAAAGCCAAGCGACCGACGGCCACGGATATTTTGATTGAAAACATTTGGACCGAAGTTCTTTCGGGCGACAGGGTCAAAGCTCATTACCGATACTCTTTCAAAGACAAATCGGAAGAGGGCGGCTCTTACACTTCGCAAATCAGCGGCGAGCGCATTTTGGAAAGACAGCCTGATGACGGTTCTGGAAACGACCGCTGGGTTTTGAATCAAGCGAGAAATGCAACGGATTCCATTCAGTTTGACGATGCGACGATTATTTTGGCCGCACCGGATGGATCGACTCCGGTAAGTACCGAAACAGAAACTCCAGCCGAAACACCAGCCACTCCAGAGTCACATGCTCCAAAAGAGACTCATTGATGTTACCCTCTCACACAGTCGCCATTGATGAAGAAGGCTTTCCTCTCTTTGGCGAATTGCGAGTCACCGACCCTCAAGTCGCAGTCGAAATCCTCAGTCAAATCCGCTTTGCTGAAAATGGCGCTTTTCTGACAACACTGAAAGGCGACGAAGTCATCGTTGAAGCTTTCGACGATCCTTATGTTGCGGCTCAAGTTCTGAAGCTCGAAGCTGGTTGGCGGATTCTTTTGCCTTACGGGCTGGAAATGCCTTTTGATCTCAAAAGCCTCACACTGGATGAGTGGGACCGCTTTCATGGCAAAGCCCAAAACGGAATCCCTTTTGTGTTCTCAAGAAAAGCTCAAGCTGAATTTTTCAATCTGGTCGACGAATTTGATGACGAATCCATCACCGTTGACGATGAAATTTATGAGCTCCCGACTTGGCTTCCCAGTGCAGAGGAAGTTCGAAAGGGAGATTACTGGTCACATATTTATCAAACCGAAACTCCCAGGTGGGAACTCAACGAGGCGGCTCCGGCTCTGAAGGATATGCTGCCACGATTGAAGCTTCCGAAATCAAGAATTCTTGTTTTGGGTTGCGGCAGTGGCAATGATGCTGCCTTTTTTGCCGAACAAGGACATGTGGTCACGGCAGTCGATATTTCGGCTGAAGCCTTAGACCAAGCCAAGAAAAAATACGAACAATACAAAAACATCACCTGGATCCAATCCGATCTTTTCAAAATCGGCCACGACCAAGACGGATCCTACGATTTGATTTTCGAACACACCTGCTACTGCGCCATCGACCCACAAAAACGAAACGACCTGGTCGCCCTCTGGCG
>JBGGMM010000124.1:0-20788 GCA_041288045.1 Pseudobdellovibrionaceae bacterium
ACTACTCTTTAGAACGCGAACTCTTGCAAGAATGGTTTCATTCGCATTTAATTGAAAGATCCAAGCGTCACAAGAACAACGCGGATCTTTTAATAACCCTTCTTAGTAATTCGAACTGCGTCGTCCGACGAAGGATTCAACCGCACAATCGCTTTGGATAGGATGGGAGTTCAGAGCTTTCTAATCAAAGGGTGTTGCTTCAGAAAAATTGGCAAAATCGAATAAAATTGAGTATACGGAATACCGCGATTCTGCCATTTAGATTGGACTTTGTTCGCTAGTGTTCGTTAACTATTGCCAGGTCGCAGCTTTGTCAGTAGCTTCTTGCAAAGCTGCCCATCTAATCGAAAGGATCTACAATGTTAAAGGCATTTCACTTTTTGGCAATTGCAATATTGGTATCAAGTTCTCTGGCTGCCCGTGCTTCAAGCGTTTGCAATACTCTTTCTGAATGTTTGCAACTTCGTGATCAAGTGAACGCAAGAATCGTCCAGCTTGAAAATACAGCTTCGACCTGCCAATTTAGTTATTATGGCTACTATAGTGAAGAATATGAATTTACTTTAAATGCCAAGAATCCCGAGCTGAGTGTTCTTAATTTTAAGCATACATCTCCCGGATATCCAGAGGGCAAAGCCCAAAATTTTGGAATGTACACTTATAAAGGTAAAAGATATTTAAACTTTAATGCAGCTTCAATCGATTTGTTAGTCCCTTACCCCGTCGTTATTGGAGCGATTGTAGTTCCCCAGTGTACTTATGATTCTCTACGAGGAGCATGTGGGAGTTATGGCAATCCGTACCTAGATTATTTAACTAAGGGAACCTGTAAATAAACCCCTCGTTTTTTGATTAAGTCTGGATTCCGAAAGGCTGCCTTAAAAGGCGTCCTTTTTGATTTTGTGTGTGATTATAAAACATTCCCTTGCCAACCGGTACGTTCGCTTGGTGTCAAAAAGTTCAACAAAAGTGACGTTCAGCGACTCGATGTCCAGATCGTTTGCAGAACTTCATCTTCAAATCCAATTTATTTCAATTTAAAACTGGCTCGATTCAAGCTTACAAATCTTATCGAAAAATTGTTCTCGTTGAATAATGGGAAATTAATCCCAACAAATTGGAACGATATCTAACTTTTAGGAGAATGACTTATGAAAAAATTAATTCTGATAAGCTTTCTATTAATTACAGCAGGTGCTGGTGCTCAAACTGCTCTAGTTCAGGATCACGATATCCCAGGTCGACTAGCAGCCTCCTATAATAAAGAAACTGAAGCTTCACAACAGGCTAAATATAAGGAGAACGAAGAGAGAATAAAACGCGATGAGCAATCCTCATTACAAAAAGCTTACGCCATGGGAACGGCTGAAATTCTAAAAGAATTCGGTGTAAAAGCAAATGGACATTATGAATACTATTTTAAGTACCCTCAATATTCTAATGGCACCAACTCTATTTATCTAAGTGGTTTTTCCGGAGATAAATTTTTTAACTGTAGAGTCATTTTTGGAGTTCGCGATTACAAAGCCATAATCACTGATTGCAAATCAGAAAACTAGTTTTGCCGATTGAATTCGTTAGTCGCAAATCACTGGTTTAAAAGTCAGCTCGCGATCAGGTCAGTTGGGCTTTATGAAGCAAAGCCCAACCTTATTTCGAAGCACGCACTGAGGCCTTCAATTTCTGACGGCGGCGCTCGCGTGGGTCGAATTTAGGGGCGCTTTTCTGTTTGGGTTTGTGGGCGAGCGATTGATCCAGCGACACTTTGCCCTTCGTTTGTAGGCGAGAGATCAGGCTGTGATCGCGTTCTGTGACCAGGTTGATCACGAGGCCTTTGCGGCCGGCGCGGGCGGTTCTTCCGACTCGGTGGAGGTAGTTTTCCATTTCTTTGGGCAGGTGGTAATTGATCACTCGGCCGACACTTGGAATATCAAGGCCTCGTCCGGCGAGATCTGTTGCGACCAAGAATTCAACTTGGCCTTCGCGGAATTTTTTGAGGTTTGTGCGACGATCCGAGTGATCCATGTCGCCCCGGTAAATCACGCAGGGATAATTTTTTTCGTTTAATTCTTTTGCCAATTTGTCGCACTGTTCACGAGTGTTGGTAAAGATGATCGTGCCGCCCTCGTTTTTTTGTTGAAGGACTTTTTCAAACAGAGGCCATCTTTTTCCGTCTTTGATGATCAGATTTTGGGTGACCAGGCTCTCGACGATTTTTCCGCTTTTTGAGCTGCGAATGATTTCTGCGTTCATGAACAGTTCAGTCATCAGTTTTTGCACTGAATTTGAGACCGTCGCTGAAAAGAGAGACAGATGCGTCTCCTTGGGACATTGGCTGACAACGAAATTGGTGTCTTGTAAAAAGCCTTGATCCATCATTTGATCAGCTTCATCAAAAATCAGCATGCGCAGGTCAGAGAGATCCAGTAAGCCCCTCTCAATCAACTGCACAATTCGACCCGGAGTCGCGAGTAAAACCTCAAAGGGACCCGAAATATTGCGCCGAGCTTGCTCGAAAGTCATGCCTCCGAGGGCAGGCCTGACGCGAAGGCGAGTGTCATGGGTGAACTTTTTAAAGACCTTCGCAACCTGTTCACCCAGCTCCCGAGTCGGCACCATCACCAGGGCTCGAGGCGCGGATTCTTTTTCAACCTGAGAGCCCTCACTTTCAAGGTTTTTCAGAATTTGCAAAACTGGCAGAACGTAGGCCAAGGTCTTGCCGCTGCCAGTTTCAGACACTCCCACCACCGATTGGCCGCTCATCATCAAGGGGATGACCTGAGATTGAATTTCCGTGGTTTTGGAAAGTTTGATCTCTTTGAGAGTTTTTTGAATCGAGGGAAGAAATCCGAAATCAGCAAAAGTATTCATCGCCGCAGCTTACCCTGTCTCTCAATCTAGGTCATCGCATTCATTCTTCAGATCCTCAACTGGGGTCGGAGCCGCAGTTTTAATGGAAATTATACAGGCGCCAGACTCCAGGTCTTATGCTTGGCGCTGAAAAGTTCTCAACTCATCCCATTTGCCGCGCCATTTTCTGAATGAGTAATTCCCAACAGTTCAGTAGTATTTTTTTTTTGATTTCCACCCCAATCAAAGGCGATCAAATGAGAAATTTAATCTTCGGAATCAATCTCACCCTCGATGGTTGCTGCGACCACACCAAATGCAATCCTGACGAGGAAGTCCATGATTATTTTACAGGCCTCACTCGAGATGCGGGCGTTCTGGTTTATGGGCGCAAAACCTATCAATTGATGGTTCCCTTTTGGCCAGATGTCGCGAAAAACCCCTCAGGACAGACAAAAGCAATGAACGAATTTGCTCAAGCGTTTGACTCTGTCCCTCAAATGATCGTTTTCTCTCGATCCTTAGACAGAGCCGAGGGAAAAAATACGACAATTGTTCGCAGCAATCCCCAAGAAGAAATATTGAAATTGAAACAGCAACAGGGGAAAAATATTTTAACCGGCGGAGTCGCCCTTCCTACGCAGCTGATGAAACTGGGTTTGGTTGATGAAATCCGTCTCGTTGTTCATCCAACTGTTGCAGGGAAGGGGAGGCGGCTATTTGACGATATGGACCTACAAAAGAATTTAGACTTTAAGCTTGTTGAATCGAAGATTTTTAAATCGGGAAGCGTTGCTCTTCGTTACTTGAAACAGTGATATTCCCAAAGTCTACATAAGTCTGATCATCCACCTAACTTTTAAAACGAGCAGATTCTCTAAAGAAATCGGCGAAGAAGAAAATAGTAATGATGTGGGTGAGGGGAGCCAGTCCAAGCCGTGCACATCAGCGAAGGCCTATAGCAGTCGATCGTTCCTGATAGGGTTTGGTATTCGTCTCCGAGGCCCATCATATGTCCCACTTCATGGGCGATGACCCTGCCAGTCCAATTGCGTCCCCAAAAGAGATCGTAAGGGCCACGAGTCTCATCCAGCACTTGGACTGAGAAGTGAGCTTTTTTTGGATCCTTCACAAGCTCAAATGAAAACCCATAGGCAAAATCCACTGGGATCTGATCGCGGTTCCAAATTTCTTGAGCTTCTTTTATTTTCTCAGAGAATTGAGCCCAGTCATTTTCAGTGGCGTTTTTCAAGTGCACTCTCACATTGAAAATGATTTCACCCTGTGGGCCTTGTAAAACATCGTAGACATATTTCTTTTTCACAATACTTGCATAAGTCATTGTGCCTTGAATTCGATCCACAAGCTTGAGGTTTTTCTTTTCAATCAAAACCGGATCTGGAAACTTTTTGTAGGAATCTCTTAAATGAACCCGAAAAGATTTAAAAGCTTCATTTGGGTATTGATTCCGGATCTCAGCGGGAAACAAGAGCACATAGAGCCAATTGTACTGAAGATCATTCAGGGGCTCAATTTCTTGGATATTTTTCGGAGCTCCGTAATCTTCAGTCCAAGGGAGTGATTGGGCGGCGGCGTGAACAGCGAACAAACTAAGTGCGATGACTCCCAAAAGACATTTCATGACAAAAGCATTTCATAAACTTTTGCAAATCACAAAGTAATTTCAGGGCTGGTCATCCTGCCCCTAACCCGTTTTTTTCCCATGAATAATTCCAGATAGTTAGCTTTGGAATTTCGCCAGCTGGCATAACCAAAAAGCGAATGAATTCTAAAGAAATCCACTATTTTTTCCTAAATACACCCAGTTTCCTATTTGAAGCGAAGTAAGACCACTATTTTTGAGATGTTTCCCTGTGCTATCTCTAAGGCCATATTTTCCTTATAAGAGCGTACTATTTAGTAGCCCAATCGTTCTACATTTGATACCATGGACTCATGTTAGAAGGTCTGGTTGGCAACCAAACAGCTGAAAAAGTTCTTCTTTATATCGTTAATTACGGTGAAGGCCACACCTCTGGCATTGCCCAGACATTTGATATTCCCAAATCTCAGGTCCGAAAGCAGCTCATTCGTCTTGAAAATGGTGGAATACTGATCGGCAGAAATGTCGGTAATCTCAGGATGTTCCAAATCAATCCCAGATGTTCCTATAAAAAGGAACTTGAAAGCCTTTTTGAAAAAGTTCTTTCGTTAGTCTCTGACGCAGAAAAAGAAAAGTTCTATCGACAAAGACGAAGACCGCGTCGAACAGGGAAAGATTTGTGAAAAAAATAAATCGTAAAATGTCCATTCGGGATTTCGCAGTGGCAGTGGCAGCGATTCTTAACGAAGAAAACATTGATGTGATTTTGACAGGCGGAGCCGTCGTTTCCATTTATACTGAAGGCAAATACGTTTCTAAAGATGCTGATTTTCTAAGTGCAACTGACCAACAATCTATAAAACAAGCTATGTTGAAAGCGGGTTTCAAAAATTTAGGCAAAGATTTTTATCACGACAGCATTGATTTCACAGTTGAATTCCCAGGCTCAGAGCTAGTCATTGGCGATGAACCCATGAAGCCAGAGGGTGAAATCAAAGAAGGCCAGTTTACACTTAAGCTTCTGTCTCCGACTCAATGTGTGATGGATCGATTGGCCGCTTTTTATCATTGGAAGGATCGACAAAGTCTTGAGCAGGCCGTTATGGTTGCGCAAAAGCATCCAGTCAAGTTACTGAGGATTAAAAAATGGTCTGAAAGAGAAGGCATGAAAGACCGTTATGAAATCTTTCTCCAGCAGGTAAAAAAGGACTAATGCAACAAATGGAAACTTCAGAAATCATCATCGCGAAAACTCAAGAATGGCTCGAAAAAGCAGTCATCGGTCTCAATCTGTGTCCTTTTGCGAAAGCCGTCCATATCAAAAACCAAATTCGCTACGTGGTGACTCCGGCCACGAGCGAAGAAGAAGTTCTGCAAACCCTGATCAGGGAATTGCAGTATCTCGCTCAAACTTCGCCAAGCCTTGTGGATACTACGCTGATTATTCATCCTGAAGTCTTTCCTGATTTTTTGGATTACAATGAATTTTTAGCTGTGGCCGAAGGCGCGGTTCAAGCTGAGAATCTGGAAGGTGTCATCCAGATTGCGAGCTTTCACCCCCAGTATCAATTTGCCGGAACTGAGCCTCAGGATAACACCAACTACACCAATCGCTCTCCCTATCCGATGTTGCACCTTTTGCGCGAAAGCAGTCTGACCAAAGTGCTGGAAACTTTTCCCAATCCAGAGCTGATTCCAGAAAAAAATATGGAGACCCTCAATCATTTGGGCATCGAAGGATGGAAGAAATTAAATATTCCTGAAGCGGGCAAAAATAGCATTCGACCTAAATAACTACTTCAACTCTTTGAGGAGATTCTCGTACAAGGATTCACTCGAATAGACGGACTTCCAAGCGCGAACATAGTCAGCTCCATGGGTCGCTTCCAGTTGCTGAATTGACGGCAGAAGGTGCCCTAATTTGAGCAGCTCAAAACTCTTGCGTTGGAGTGCGAACAAATGGAGATGAGCTTTGTAGAGCTCTGTTTCGTGGGGAATTTTACTCAGAATCTTCGATGGCTTCTTCGCAAGAATGGCGTTGATATGCTTATGAAGAATTTCATGAAACGTCGTTGAGACGAAAAGGAAAACCGGCAGGGGTTGGCCCGATAAAGGGGGCATCTGTTTCGCCGATGATTCTAGATAAGAGATGATATTCAACGCTAAAGGAGTCCCCATAAAAGGATACCGAGGACATAGGAAAACAGCGGCCTGAAGGTCACCCATTTGAAATGATTTTCCAGTTACCTCAGTGGCTGCCGTCATCAATGGGTTTCCCTGGAGGTCCCACTGAGATTGAAACCAGCCCAATTTGCTCAGAAGCTCTTCACGAAATTTCGGCAATTGAGGAATCAGATTTTTCTGCCATGCCGTGAGAACCTCGGGCTCGACATTCTCTGGGCAAAACAGATCGAGGGCATACGAGTACTCGAGGGTTACCTTTGGGATTGTGAAAGCCGGTGCCACCTGAGCGGTTAGCAGAAAGCTAAGAGTCAGGCCGAAAGAACTCAATAAATGGGTCGGATGAAAAAACTTCTTCATATATTTCACCTTTGAAAAGTTTTCTTCACGTAGATTGGTTTTCCTTCTGAGTCGAATCCCTGAAAACTTGCATAAACGATTTCCATTTTCTGGGTCACAGAATTCCAATTGAAAAAGACGGCATCCGAGATTGTCACACCGTTGTTGACGAGAAACACGCCAGTCGATTGCTGCATCAAACGCCATTTATAAAAGGATTCAGGTCCATTTTTAGGAAATCCTTTTTTAAAATAGATGCCGAGATATTGAGAGCCGACTGAGAACACTTCAATTTCCAAAGATCCGCCGTCGCTAACATAGGACCCTAGGGCCATTGGCATTGTTTGGACTGGAACTGCAGTATCGACGTAGGAGTAAAGCGGTGGCTGAATATCAAGGGCCGCATCACTGATATGCATTGTGGCCTCTATGTTTAGATCATTGGCCATAACGATTAAGCCTTTTTTTGTTGTGCGATCAAACTTCAAAAAGCTTGAAAAACCGGCGGGCATAGCTCCGTTTTTCCAAATTATTGGTTGCGAGGGTTGACTGTCCCAACCAAGCCCCAGCTGATGACTCAAGTTGATGGCTAACTTCAATGACGAAGATTCAGGGTGCAAATTCGCACGGAGATAGTTCGTCATATCGATCAAGTTTGAATAAATTCCGCCAGAGGCGAGTTGGAGATCTGAAGATGGCTCATAAGACAAAGGTTCCAGAACAACGCTATATCCTTGAAGAAGTCCTGTTGGGCGATTTATTGAATGAATGAAGCCTGTCTCCTTCATCTTGAGAACATTTAAAATTTTCTCTTGGACGACAGAAGCGAAAGACTTTTTTTCGATTCGACTAATCACAAGTCCAAGAGTAGCAAACCCTAAATTTGAATATTGCCTCTTTCCTTTTGGATAATGAGATAAATCAGGATTATAGAATTTTAAAAAGGCGATTAGTTCAGCCTCAGAGAAATCCTTCGTGATTTTTCCATTCACATCAACCATGTTATTGGTCAGTTGGGCTGTGTGAGTTCCAAGTTGGTTGGCATTTACGGACCCGACAAAGGTTCCCTTCAATTCAGAGATATAGGTGGAAATTGGCGATTTCAGATCCAGTTTCTTTTCTAAGGAAAGTTGAGCTGTCACAATTCCGGTAAAGGATTTACTGATGGAGCCAATCTCAAAAAGGCTTTGATCTGAGGTGGCGTCCCCATAGACAGCCTTCCTTTCATCACCATTGGCGATAAGAGTGACCGCTACGCCCCGAGTGAGGCCAGAATTGATTTGTTCTTGAATCAGGTTGCCCACAAGTGTCGAATCAGCAAGAGCACGAACAGCAAACAACATGGAAAGAGCGTATAAGGCAGGCCGCATTTTAGCCCCTTTGATTAGTCCGCCTGTATTTATCAAATTTGTCGGTGCGCTGCAATTGAACCTAAAACTATGAGTTAGGTTCAGTCACCGGAAAGTAAATTCTTCATGAGGTAAAAAAACGAATTCTCTGCAGTTAAATAATCAAGTCATTTATCTAAAAGTATGGCCCCTCGCCACAGGTTCAGCTCAATTCAAAGGAACAAGCTTCCAGCTGTCGGCGTAGAGATATCCGCTCCCCGCATTCTTCCAAGTAAAGACCCAGGCCTGCGAAGCTCCCGATGGAACGGTGAAATCCACAGTCAAAAGGGAATAAGCGGATGAAGGGACCGCCACCTTTTTTTCTAAGATCACCACATTGCTGGAGTTCGAAAATTTAACTCCCACCCAAGCCGCATCTGTTGAAACTGTTTTCTTCGCATAGGCCGTCAGCCGATAGCTCTTTCCAACCACGAGAGACCCGAGGATGGATTGGGCTCCGCCGCCAGCGCCAACTCCTGTTCGCAAGGCGTAGGTGCCTGCTTGGCTTTGTCCGCTCACAGCTGAAGTGTTGCCCCAGTTGAGCCAATTCTGCATGGAGAGTTCAATGCCTGGATTTTGAATCAAATTTGTGACCGTTGCTGGTGGAGTGCTGAAAGTGGATTCAACCGCGCCGACATCATAGGCTCCTGCTTGTGGCAAAGTTCGGCCTCGGAAATCCCGAGTGCCCGGATTGATGCCAAACTGAGAAAGAGAAAGGCCTTTATTGATCAAAGGCGAAGTGGAGAGCAAATCATAGTTAGCCAAGCTTTCAAGCAGACTGGGGTTGTTCACAGCCGTTCCAAGGCCGGGACTTTTAAAAAGTGGATCGACTTGCTTGCCGACAGAAACCCCGTTGAGTTTTTCCTGACCTGTTGCCGCTTGGAAACTGGTGAGGCTCGAGTAGGTGGTTCCGTTCCAAACGATTTTCAGAGGAGAGCCCACAGACCAGTAGGTATTCCCTTGAAGCGTGGCCCCCGGCTTCGCATTGATCGCATGCGCCCCGTTTTTTGTGTAGAAAATATTATTTCGGATGCCCACATTGGGTGAGGCATAAAGAGAGCTAAAATAAAGCCCACCTTGAGAGCCTGTGCTCCGATCTGAGTAGACCGTGTTGTTGTAAACTTGAAGATTTTTAATGTAGCCTTGAATGTGGATTCCGCCAGTGACGGATTGACAGTTTTTTCCATCATTTTCGCTGATATTGTAGCGAACCACATTATTGCTCGTCGGTTCTGTGGCACCCGTCGCATAGACCAAAAAGCCCATGCAACCATTCCCATGAGAGTAATTGTACTGAAGAACCGAATTGGTGGTGCCAATATCCAAATCAAACCCATCTCCGTCCACCCGAGAGGCCGATTTATTATTATAGGATTCATTTTTCTGAATGATGACATTATTCGAATAGTAAGCCCAGATTCCCACGGGCCCTTGTAAGGCAGAGTTCCGAGCACCATTATTATAGGCGAAGGATTTTTCAATCATTCCGCCGTTGACACTGCCGAGCACAATCCCGTTTCCGGTGTTTCTCGGATGATTGACAATGCCGGGATGATTGTAGGCCTTGCAGTTCGTGACGTGAATATTTTCGATTCCTCCAATGCTCTCGGCGAAGGTGGTGATTCCGGAGTGGGTATTGTCATGAACGCTGACATTAGAGATGGTGATATTCTTAAAACCGGAAAGGCCATTCCAGCTGCTGATGAGAATCCCATTTTGAAATCCCGAGACTTCCACCTGATCAATGATGATGGTATCTAGCCTCACGTCACCGTCAAGATCCGCATAAAATGAAATTCCTTCTTGTTTATTGATATCGATCCCAGCCCCGATCAGTCTCAGGTTGTAAATTTTGATTCCAGCTGTGTTGGTGGCCGTGATCCCATCCAAAGTGCCAGCGCTGATGGTCGCGCGGCCCGTACCATAAGACGAAATCAAAATGGGATTCGAGGCCGACCCGCGATCATTCAGATCTAAAACCAAACTTCCAGAAAAAGTGTCTCCACCGCGAAGATAAAGACGATCGCCAGCAAGAAACCGGACCTGGTTGGCTCGCGCCAGGGTTTTCCAAGGCGTCGCGGAGCTTGTGCCCGCCCAGCTATCCGATCCCGCCGCACTTAAATAGTAACTCGTCGCTCTGGCCTGAGCCGAAATCAGCAAAAAAGCAAAAGCACTCCACACCCAGAATTTCATCCCACATCCCCCATGGCTTTGACTTTATTCTAAGATTTCTCAAATCGAGAATCATGATTTTTCACCAAAAGCTGTTAGAAATCGGGAGAGATGTCTTATTTTGAGACAAGTCAGGAAGCTGTGGGAGACCCCATTGGACCTGCCAAATCTTTCCCAAAGGCGAGAATTCAATCCAGGATTTTCATTAAAATTTCGCTATAGTGATTGAGAGTTGTAATCTCTTTGTGGTGGCCACCCAAATCTGGATGGAAAATGCGGGCCAGTTTCTTTTTTGCGAGCCGAATGGATTCTTCGCTCAAATCATCTTTGAGGGGAAATCCATTTTCATCAAAATAATCAAAAGCTGCTTGAACTTCGGGTGGGTAAGAGGGGACAGCTTGCTGGGCCGATCGTTTGAGTTGCTTTTTTTCCAAGCGTTGCTGTTGATTTCTTTCCTTCAATCTCGCGGATTGCGCCTTTTTGAATTCAGCTTGTTTCGCCTTTCGTTCCGAAGTGCCCGGGGATTCTGCTGCTACAGTCGCGACAATTTCGCTTTTTGAATCCAAAAAGTCAGGATGCTTTTTTTCCACCGCCAAAAGCGTCGCCCAAATGTGTTTGCACAAGGAACCTTTTGAAAAAATCGGACAGGTGCAACGGGCGGTCATTTCTGAAGATGAGATCGCCACGGCGGCTAAATGAACACGAGCTCCAGTTCCGGCTTTGATGAAAGCTTGAACTTGAGTGTCCGAGGCGATGGACAGGTGAACCAGGCCCTTGCGAAAATAATCTTCGCCATTCTTTTGAACTTCGGGCTTAAAATAGCCTTGGATCTTTTGCGCTAACACTTTGGCTCCATTCAAAGAAAGACTTTTGCAGGTCCCCATTTATTTGTCCATTTCAGTCCTGAGGCTGGACATGGCAATGCTCCTTGATTCGCAGCGCAAATCTCGGTGCTCGTCTGATTGTCGCCAGCTCCTTTCGCTCTTGTGAACTCGACGGTTGACCCATGGTTCCAAATGCCTTAGAGGTGACTCCTCATAAAACTTCTTAAAGGAGATCAAAATGGCAAAAAAGGCAGCAGCACCCAAAGTGGAAAAAAAAGCACCTCGAGTGAAAGTCACTGGATTTGCTCCCGTGAACTTTAAAGATCATACAATCACTCAAAAGCGCTCAGGCCGATTTCAAGTTGTGACCGCAAAAGGTAAACCAGTCAATGGAGCTGAAAAAGAGAAGATCTTGCTTGATGCGAAGGTTTTAAAAGGTTCTTTCAAAAAATCTGCTGATGCTCCAGCAGCCACATAATTCTTAGAATTGATTCTCAGTGATTAGTACGTCCCAAGTCAGCCTCCGGTTTGGCGGTAAGAAACTTTTTGACGACGTGAACGTGAAGTTCACGCCGGGGAATTGCTATGGTTTGATCGGCGCCAATGGCGCCGGTAAGACCACTTTCCTCAAAATCTTAGCCAAAGAAATCGAACCCAATTCGGGCGAAGTCATTTTAGATCCCAAACTTCGTCTCTCCGTTTTAAAGCAAGATCACTATGCCTATGATGAGCAAACAGTTTTAAAAACGGTGCTGATGGGCAATGAAAAGCTTTTCAAGGTCATGACGGAAAAGGATTTGATTTACGCAAAGCCTGATTTTTCAGAAGCAGATGGGATGAGAGCCTCTGAACTGGAAACTCAGTTTGCCGAGCTCAATGGCTGGGAAGCAGAATCCGAAGCTGCAGTGATGCTCACCGGAGTGGGCATTCCCAACGACTGTCTTGATAAGCAAATGAAAGAGCTCACCAGCGGCGATAAAGTCAAAGTTTTACTGATCCAAGCGCTGTTCGGTAAGCCCGACATTTTGTTGCTCGATGAGCCCACCAATCACTTGGACATCTATGCCATTCAATGGCTCGAAGATTTTTTATTAAATTTTGAAAACACAGTCATCGTGATCTCACATGACCGACATTTCTTAAATAAAGTCTGCACTCATATTGCAGATATTGATTACCAGAAAGTCACAACCTATACCGGAAACTATGATTTCTGGCGCGAATCCAGCGAGCTGGCTCAACGCTTGTTGGCCGATCAAAACAAGAAAAGCGCTGACAAGGCTGAAGAACTGAAAGCTTTTATTCAAAGATTCAGTGCCAATGCCTCGAAGTCCCGTCAAGCCTCGTCACGACAAAAGCAGCTGGAGAAATTGGATTTCAATGACATGCCGAAATCCAGTCGCAAACAGCCCTTCGTCGGATTTGATGTCAAACGCGAACTTGGCAAAGATGTCCTGACAGTCGAAAATATTTCGAAATCAGTGAACGGTGAAGTGATCTTGAAGAACATTTCTTTTTCGCTGAAAAAAGGCGACAAAGTTGTTTTGCTAGGCCGAAATGATGTGGCTAAAACTCTTTTGTTGGACATCTTAGCTGGTGAAACCCAAGCGGATTCAGGAAGCATCACTTGGGGGATCACAACCAGCCTCAGTTACTTTCCAACTGACAACTCAAAATACTTTCAGGGCAATGAAGACTCTTTGGTCGATTGGCTTCGTCAATATTCGCCAACCAAAGACGAATCTTTCCTTCGCGGATTTTTAGGGAAAATGCTTTTTAGCGGCAATGAAGCTTTGAAAAAACCGAATGTCCTCTCGGGCGGAGAAAAAGTTCGCTGCATGCTTTCGAAAATGATGCTCTCTGGAGCCAATGTCCTCTTGATCGACGGACCCACCAATCACTTGGATTTAGAAAGCATCACTGCGGTGAACGAGGGAGTTCGCAGATTCAAAGGAAATGTGATTTTTACCTCTCACGATCATGAATTCATCCAAACCGTCGCAAACCGAGTGATCGATCTAGATGTCGGAGTGAAATACGACAATCACATCACCTACGACGAGTTCTTAAATTCTCAAAGAAGTGCGCAGATTCTTTAAGAGAGGGCACCATGGCAAAAAGCAAATTGTTACGAATGGACAATGTGGGGATCGTCGTCAATGACCTTGAGGCTGCGATCGCATTCTTTGCTGAGCTTGGTCTCGAGGTGGGAGATAAGGCGACAGTCGAGGGAGACTGGGTGGGCCGCATTGTGGGGCTCGACAATGTTCGAAGCGATATCGTCTTTATGCAGACCCCGGATGGCCATAGCAGGCTTGAGCTGACAAAGTTTCAGTCTCCGACGGCGATTAAGGCGGACCCAAACGAGGCAGTAAACAAGCTCGGCAAATTTCGTGTCATGTTCGCCGTTGAGGATATCAAAGATTGTCTAGCCCGACTAGAGGCCCACGGCGCTCAACTGATTGGCGAAGTGGTGCAATACGAGGACATGTATCTGCTCTGTTATCTTCGCGGCCCCGAGGGCATCATCATTGCGCTGGCCCAAGAGCTCGCTCGGCAAAAATAATATCGATAAGGATAAGTTCGGCTCAGTCGTTTTTTTCGGCGTTGTTCAAGAGCCATCGATTGGAGTCGAGGACTGCGTTGTCCATCAAATCAATCTGGAGTGGAATAGACTGAAAATCAAATCCTATACATTATACCAAAATCGGTATATACTGGTTTCGTTATGGAATTGATTGTCCTAAAACAAGCTCGAAAAGAGCTCCAAGATCCCCTAAAGACGTTATACAAGATGTTTTTGCTCTTTTTGACGATTTGATGGCTGGCAAGCTGTTAAGTATGCCAATTTCACGTCCGCTTCCTTCAATTGCGAAGGGCTTGCATGAGTTGAGGCTTTCAGGAAGGGCTGGAGAGTATCGAGTTTTTTATGTGATAAAAGTGGGATCAGCAATTTACGTCTTGCATGCAACTGCCAAGAAGTCGCAGAAGACGGATAAGCGGACAACGGAGCTAATTAAAACAAGATTGAGGTGCGTCGATTTATGAAATCAAAAGTTAGAGACAAAGTCGTAAAATATAAAACTGCTGAAGCTTTCGGAAAAGATTTGGGCTTAAGCTCAATTGAAATTGAGCTCATTCGACAAAAGAAAAAAATTGTTGAAAAGCTTCGCAAAGCTCGCGAGAACCAGGGGCTTTCTCAGGCTGAGCTTGCTAAAATGGTGTCAAGTCATCAACCTGCTATTGCTCGTATGGAATCAGGCCAAATCAGTGAAGTCAGCCTTGATTTTTTGTGTAAGGTCGCTCTTGTCCTTGAAGTATCGGTCACAATCCGAGCCAAGGCCGCTTAGATATGCTCGCCTAAGCCGTTTTTTTGCTCACACTTTCGATGGTGAACGAATATCCCTGGCCATAAACAGAAACCAGGCAGCCTTTCATAGCGCCGAGCTTTTTTCTGAGGTGGGCGATGTGGGTGTTAATGCCGTGGATATCGATGGCGGTGCCGTGGCCCTCCCAAGCGGCCATTTCCAGCTCGCGCCGGGACAGCACAGTGCCGATGTTTTTAACCAGAACTAAAAAGAGACGAAATTCAGTTGGAGTCAGACCCAGATCTTGTTTCTGCTCGTTTTGGACTAAATAACATTTTTGAAATTCGAGATCGAAGAAAAAACCACTGCTCTCATAGGCCCTCACCGTGGTTGTGGACAGGCGAAGAAGATAGCGATCGACTCGGGCTCTGAGTTCGGTCACGTGAAAAGGCTTGGTGATGTAATCATCTGCACCACAGGTAAAGCCAAAGACCTTTTCTGCAGTTTCGGCTTTGGCAGTCAGCAGAATTCGCGGGATCTTTTGGTGGAGCAAATTTTGGCTCAACTTTTTGCAAAAATCAAAGCCATTGCCGTCGGGCAAAGTGACGTCGATCAGAACGAGCTGAAAGCCATGTTCCTTGAGAGCGCTTTCAGCCTCGGCCAGCGAGCGGACGTGGTGAATCAAATAGAGATCGAGACTGTTTTTGACCAGCAATCCGGTGTCTTCACAGTCATCGATCAATAAGATCTTGTGCATCATACTTCATTATATCAGGAAGCCGGCGTTTCAGTTGTTTCACTTGAGTGAGAAGGAGTTTCATTTTTGGAAATTTCTCAATCTGAATATCTCAAGACGAGAATCATTGAGAAGAGCCGCCCGTTTTACGCCCCTTTCTCAAAAATCCTTCAATTAGAATAATTCAATCGGAGGAGAGCATGAGAACGGATTCGCCACATTCACCTCAGGCCCAAAAGGTCACCAATATACTGATCATCGATGATGATGTGGATTCGGCGCTGATGGTCGAGTCAGTGTTCTCGCATTTAGGCTGTGAAACGACTTGTTCTTTAGGTTGCAAAGAAGCGCGAGAGAAAATCTGTTCTTTGCAGGCGGATCTCATCATTATGGATTGGATGCTGGATGGCCAGACAGAAGCCAGCAGTGTGGTTCGTCAATGTGCTGAGACTTTCGCCAAATTTGGCAGGGGTCTAGGGCATGGTTCCTGGCCGAAAGCAAAAATCATTACTTTCTCAAGCTTAGCAGCCAGTGAAATTGAGAGCCTGCGAAATCCTTATTTTGAACATTTGGATCATTGGCAAAAACCAATCACTCAGCGGGAACTCTTGCATCGAGTATTGGTGTTACTTGGAAAGATGGGTTGTTGAAGTAAAGGAGGGCCTATGTGGTCACTATGGCGTGAACAAATTGAATCGATGATGCCAATTTTTGATGATTTGATTCCCGAGCACAGCCTGGACGGGCAAGATCGAGAGGAGCTCGAACAAATTTGTCAGACCTTGATGCCGGCACTGGTGGACAAACTGCCATCGGATAGCAGCTGCAAAATTTCTTTTGATCGAGATGAGAGCGGGCAGTGGAGCTTAGATATCACCTGCCGATTTTCAGGCGGCCCAATGACCGCAAGAGCAAAGGGAGCGACTCCGCTCGAAGCTTTTCAGCTCACGCGAAACTTGATCGAAGCTCAGCTGGACGAGTGGCACACTCAGCGTTTTTCTGCCGAACCGGAGCCCCTGTTGCCGGTGGGCTATGACCCAATCCTGACCTTGCCCAGGCAAAAGCGCGTTCTCATCGTGGATGACGATGTCGACTCGGCTCTGGCTACCCAAGGGGCGATGGAGCTTTTGGGCTTCGCCACAGAAATTGCCACTCGGCATGAAGATCTGCACCGAAAAATTATTTCCAGCGATTTGGATCTGATTGTTTTGGATTGGAAACTCAATGGTGACGTGACTGCGGATGCAGTGGTGGAAAGAGCGGCAAGACTGATCGGCGCTTTTTCGGATTTGCGGCAAAAGTATCACGAGAAACGTCCGCAAGTGATCACTTATTCGGCCCTTCAAGAGAAGCAAATTGATTTTCCTCTCTTGGGCGCCGAATACTTTGATCATCGCGATCATTGGCAAAAGCCAATGCCCTATTCTGAAGTGATCAAGCGGGCTTCGGAGTACTTGCCGGTATGAAAAAATTAACTTTGGATTCAGTTCCTCCAGAACTTTTACACCTGATCCCGGGCTTTCTCGAAAGACGAGAGAAAGATGTGGCCGATCTTCGATTCTTTCTCGCGCTTGGAGACTATGTCGCGATCAAAGATATTGGCCATCGCTTGAAAGGTACCGGGACGGGCTATGGTTTTTCAATGATCAGTGAGCTTGGAAAGGATTTAGAGGCAGCTGCCGCTTTGGAAGACTTTCTGCAGGTGTCGACCTGCATCGAGCAACTGAAGGTCCTGACTGGCAGTTTAAAATATTGTCTGACTTCTGCAGCTTAAGCACAGATGGGACGTTTTATGAAGCGCTTGCCAAAAAAGATCAACAGAGGTTGGCAAAATCTTTCGGTTTCGCACAAACTGTATGCCGTGGTCGGCATTATGGCAATTTTGATTGCCACTGAACTGTTCACTCTTCTTTTTGCGATGGACACGCTCTCGGCCGTGCGGGCCTTTGTGGGCGGTGAAGGGATTTGGTCGAAAGCGCAAAAGGATGCGGTGTTGGAGATTCAAAACTATGTGCGCACTGGGGATGTGCAGCACTACCGTTCAGCCCAAAAACACTTTCTCATTCCTTTGGGCGATCATTTGGCCCGGGTGGAAATGCAAAAACCAGATATGGATTTAGAAAAAGTAAAAGAAGGCTTTTTGGCGGGAAAAATCCATCCCCATGATATTGAACCCATGGTGAACCTGATGCGACGCTTTCACCAGATCAACTTTATTGATGAGGCCATTAGCATTTGGGGCAAGGGCGATCATCTCATTTATCAATTGATTGGTGTCACCGAAGAACTGCATCGGGAAATGTCCCGTGAGAAACCAAGCTCACAACAAATCCAAATCTTGTTGCAACAGATTTTTGCTCTGAATGATCAACTGACCGAAATTGAAAATCAGTTCTCGTCGACCCTGGGCGCGGCCTCACGCTGGCTCGAAAATCTCTTGATGATGATTCTGGTCATCGCTGTGGCAACAGTCGAGACTACCGGCTTATTTCTGACCATTGCCTTCAGTCGCAGTCTGACCCATGTCCTGAATGAGTTGCACAGGTTTGCAATTGGTGTCGGTGTCGGGGACTTTTCTAAAACGGTTCCGGTGCGCTCAACGGATGAATTGGGAAAATTAGCCCAAGCTTTGAATAAAATGGCAGAAAGCCTGAAAGAAACCACCAGTGAAAGGCAGGTCGCTGATCGAGCGAATCAAATCAAAAGTCTTTTTCTAGCAAATATGAGTCACGAAATTCGAACACCGCTCAATGCCATTTTGGGATTTGTAGATCTTCTGAAAGACTCTTCGTTAAAGGGCCCCCAGCGCCGAACCTATTTAGAAATTATTGAGCGCACTGGCTTTAGTCTTGCGACGATCATCAACGACATCTTAGATATTTCAAAAGTTGAAGCTGGAAAATTAGAAATCGAAAAGTCCATTTGCTCATTGCCCCAGATCTTGCGGGATTTAGAATCTCTGCTCAATCTGCGCTGTGAAGAAAAAGGCATTGATTTGATCTTTGAGCAAAAGGATCTTCCCAAAGCCATCGTGACCGACCCCACGAGATTCAAGCAAATTTTACTGAACGTCATCGGCAACGCCATTAAATTTACCAGCAAGGGTGGGGTCCGAGTTCAATTTGAGGTTCGGGCTCAGCAATTGGTTTGCACTGTCAAAGACACGGGAATCGGAATCTCGCCCGAAAACATGGAAAAATTATTTCGTCCCTTTTCGCAAGTGGACCTCTCGATCCGAAAGGAATTTGGCGGCACGGGGCTTGGTTTGACTCTGTCGAAACGCTTGGCCCAACTTCTCAACGGCGACGTCATTCTCAGCGACAGTGTGATCGGCCAAGGCAGCACTTTTGTGGTCTCCATCGGACTGGATGATCTGCAAACAGCCCATCTGCCCATATCCAGACAAGAACGTTTTGATCCGGTTTCGGCTCCCTCCTTAAAGGGACGAAAGATTCTGGTGGTAGAGGATTCCTTGGACAATCAGCTATTGGTTCGTCAGGTCCTGACCAACGAAGGAATGTTGGTCGAGACAGTCAATCACGGCCAAGAGGCCATCGAGACAGTCGCGCAAAAAAAGTATGATCTCATTTTGATGGATATGCAGATGCCGATTATGGACGGCTATACCGCCACGATCCAATTGCGTCAGATGGGATGCTGCACTCCGATCATTGCTTTAACAGCCCATGCAATGAAAGAAGACCTCGATAAATGCCTCAGCGTCGGCTGCAACGCCTACCTCAGCAAGCCCTTCCGCCGCGACGGCCTCATGGAAGTCATCAGCCAGCACTGTTAGGGTGCCTTTCTCTTTTTCCTTCACTCGGCGCGTAATTGCCCCGCCAAATTTTCAGTGTCTGGCGGCGATGGATGCCTCTCTCAGTTTGTGACGATTTTGAAAATACCCACGTAAGATCCCACGTAAAGTGTCGCCGTGATTGCGAGCCCAATCTCTTTGCAGCTCACAGGCAAGTGCCAAGGACGTGAGGGGTTTCGCACCAGCTTGAATCATTCGTTGCACAGCGGTCTCGTGGGATTCCTTCGTGACGCCACCGATAGCATCAACGACAAAGTAAACATCGAAGCCGTCTTTGATGGCATCAAGAGCTGGAAATGCCACGCAGACTTCAGTCCATAGGCCAGCCATGATGATTTTCTTGCGCCCTGTTTTTTTGATGGCGCGGACAAAATCCTGATCTTCCCAAGAGTTCAAAGTTGTGCGATCGATCTCCTCGGCATTTCCCAAAGCGTTACGCAGCTCTGGTGAGGTCGCTTGATTGACTCCGAGCTGCACGCCCACGGTGCTTAAAACCACGGGAACTTGAAAGTCATGAGCGATTTTCCCCAACATCACGGCGTTTGATAGAAGCTCTTCACGGTCTTTTGATTGAACGCCGAGAAATTGTTCCGGCTGATAATCAATGAAAGCAAAGACACAATTTTCAGGCGCCAGAAGATGATCTTGAAGGGGGTTGCGAATGGGTGTTTGTTGCATAAATTCTCCCTTTCGAGGAAGTGGTTTGAGGGCCACTATAGATCGGGAAGCTAGGCATGTTGAATATGTTTTCTGCCACGGCATTTGTGGCCCGAAACAATAAAGTTTAAACTCGCGTTTGTCGTTTGATCGACTGAATCACCTGATCCAGAGTTCCTAAAAATTTGGAGCGAGCTTTTTTATCCATCGGCGCAGGACCGCCTCGCATTTCGCCCATATGTCGTAAATTCTGCAGCAGTTCTCGGGTTGCAACTGCGGAGCCAATATTGTCTTCCGTGAACTCCTCACCTTTGGGGCCAATCACACGAACGGCTTTTTTCACGCATCGATCGGCCAGTAAAATATCGGCTGTGATCACAATATCTCCGGCTTGCGTCTGTGTGGCGATCCAATCATCGGCTGCATCAAAATCGCCACTGACGACTTTCATTTCAATGAGTGGGCTGAGGGGGACCCTGAGTGGCTTGTTGGCGACAACGACGACTGGGAGCTGATAGCGCTCGGCCACTTTGTAAACTTCATCTTTCACTGGGCAGCCATCGGCATCGATATAAATTTTGGACATTGCTCTGAAGTCTATCAGATTCATGCCTTGGATGGTACGCCTAATCTTTCCACTTCGCTGACAAAGAAGATTTGACTCTCGAGTTCAAGTGCTAAATTCGTCGCATTTTCGGCGCCATCCAAAACACTCATTTACAAACCAAAAAATCATTCAGTGAACGGTATTCTGAATACAGCTGTATTCAGAATACTGGAGTCAGTTCTGTATTCGGAATTCCGTATTCAGTATACCGAATACATAATTCCGAATACTGATCGGCTTACTGAATACAGAATTCCCAAAAAGGGAGGCCTAATTGCAAGGGGTCACCGCGACTGATTTGGGTGACAC
>JBGGMM010000125.1:0-14809 GCA_041288045.1 Pseudobdellovibrionaceae bacterium
TCCATCATGCCCGGCAAAGTAAATCCAGTCATTCCCGAGCTTGTGAATTTGATTGCCTTTCGAGTGATGGGCAATGATGCCGGGGTGGGGTTGGCCGCTCATTCGGGACAACTGCAGCTCAACGCTTATGAACCTGTGGAGGCTCTTTCCGTTCTAGAATCTCAACAGATCCTCTTTACGGGTTCTGCAGCTTTTCGCGAGAAGTGTGTGACTGGAATTACGGTCAACCAGAAAAACCTTGAGCGTTACATCCAGCAGACAGTGGGAATTGTGACAGCTCTCAATCCAGTGCTTGGGTACGAAAAAGCATCTGAGCTTGCCGATAAGGCCTACAAGAGCGGAAAGGGACTTCTCGAAGTCATCCGCGAAGAGAAAGCTCTCAGTGAAGCCCAGATCAAAGATCTTCTTGATCCTGTGAAGCTCGCCAATTTGGATCGTAGCAAATACAAGAAGGTGAAATGAGCCTGCGAAGTGCTCATAGCATCCTATCCGTTCTGACCTGTGCCTTCCTTCTAATGATGGGGGCGCAGGCCTTTCCCCAAGAAAATGAAAACGTGGCGAACTCGACACAGGAGTTGGACGCCTCCGAAGCGGATGGCACTCAGCTTCGAGGAGAAGGATCCAAGTGGAATGAGTTTGAAAATGATTATTTCACAACTCGCATTGGCTCTGGCTTACTCCTGGACACAGCAGCTTACGATCAAGATGACAACAGCCGTGAGCAGATGGACCTTGAAGCAACCACAAAGCTTCGCGACTTGCGAATTCTTTTGAAAGGAAAGATCAAAGGCTCACCCCGATTGTCCTATACGTTGGGATATATGTACGACGGAGCCAATGAAGTTTGGCGATTTCGTCAGACAGGATTGATGATTCAGGTGCCAGAATATGATGGCAATATTTTCATCGGCAGAACCAAGGAGACCTTTTCAACCAGCAAAATCATGGTGGGGTATTTTGGTTGGACCAATGAAAGATCGGCCGCCAACGATGCTCTTTTGCCGATTTTAGCTGATGGGATCAAATGGACGGGGGGAGGCTTTGGTGGAAAATTCGTCTATAGTTTTGGTGCTTTCACCAATGCCTTTGCCAGACACATTGAATCCTTTGTGAAGAATGACAGTCAACTGACGGCCCGGGGTGTGTGGCTTCCCTTTGTCGGAACTGGAAGCCAAAGTGTCCTTCATCTCTCGGTGGCGGGAAGAAGTGGGACAGCCTATGATGACAAACTTCAATACCGCTCGAAGCCCGAATCCTTCGCAGCGCAAAGCTATGCGATCGACACAGGAAAATTTCCTGCCACAGCTTCGAATATGCTAGGGCTTGAAGCCTACTATCGACCCGGACCTTTGATGTTCGGCTCTGAATATTATTTCAATCAGGTTTCTTCTCAAGAGGCGGGCGACCCCCTTTTTCAAGGAGGCGAAGTTTTTGCCGCTTATCTGCTGACTGGCGAAATTCGCCCTTACAATGAAAAAGGAGCTTTCTTTGAAAGTGTCAAGCCTTCCCGAGACGCTCTTCATGGCGGCCCTGGTGCTTGGGAATTTGTGCTTCGCTATTCTTATGCCGACATGAATTCGGGAAACATTGAGGGAGGACGATTTCGAAGAATCACTCCTATGGTGAATTGGCACATATCGGACAATGTCAGGCTCGAGCTTGCCTATGGTTACAGTGTGCTGGATCGATTCGGGCTCGAAGGGCATACTCAGTATCTTCAAACCCGAATCCAATTGCAGATGTAATTCAGAAAATCATTTTCATTTTTGCTGATTCGTCAAATAGTCCTCAAGCTTGTCGAAAGATCCGGTCCAACCCTGAGTCATGCCGGCTCTGGATTTGACGAAGGTTTCAATTTCTTCTGGTGTGGCATCGCCATAGACTTCCCAGGTGATCGTCACTCGGGTTTTATCGTTCCCCTCTTGGGTCAAAGCCACGGTCGTGAGCATGGTCTCAGGCCAAGTGGGGGCCATGGGGTGACGGGTGATGTTTTCTTTTTCATCACAAAATTGCTGAGTGTAGACCAAGCGGTTGGGTTTCTGCAGTTCCAGATATTTGGCGCGCCCGTACATTTTGATTCCGTTTCCGGCCATAAAATAAAAAGTGCTTCCGCCGGGTTTGATATCGGAGCGGATGAATTCCATTTCAAATCCTGTGGGAGCGAGCCATTTCGAAAAGTGTTTTGGGTTGCTCCACATTTCATACATGAGAGCAATGGGAGCATCGAAAGACCGATTGATAACAAATTTGTCTTTGCCGCTAGATTCTTTCTCCAAGAATTCGGCCAAGCGGTCCCAAGTGGAGTCTCCACCCGCTTTTTTAATAAATTTTCGTGTTTCTTCAGCTGCTTCCGGAGTTGCGAGGGCCATGGTCATTTCTAATTTGGTTTTTCCCTTGAGATCCGTGAAAGTCGCAGTGACGCGAAAGAGGGGAGGGCGATCGTCATTGCCGCCATGATCGTAAACCAGTCGAGAGTAAGTTTCGACTTCGTGATAGATAGTTTTGTTCTGGTAATCCACGCCATCAGGTCCATGCATGGTGTAAGCCCAGTGGCCACCGACTCGAAGATCCTTGCTATGTGTGGTGAGGGTAAAGCCGCGAGGTCCCCACCACTGTGCCACCTGCTTGGGATCGGTCCAGGCCTCCCAAACAGTTTTGACTGGCGCATCGTAAATGCGAGTGATTTTTATCTCATTGGATTTATTTTTTGCGTTTGCGGCCATGGGTTTTTCCTTTCGGTTTCTTTTTGGCTGTGACGGTTTTTAAATAAGCATCCAGGCGATCCAAACTCTCTTCCCAGAAAACTCGGTATTGCTCCATCCAATCGGCGGCTGTTTTCAGAGCTTCGCCATTCAGACGGCAAGGGCGCCACTGAGCTTCGCGGGTTTTGGTGATCAGACCTGCTTTTTCTAAAACTTTCAAATGTTTGGTGA
Organism: Pseudobdellovibrionaceae bacterium; assembly: GCA_041288045.1. Classification (GTDB taxonomy): domain Bacteria; phylum Bdellovibrionota; class Bdellovibrionia; order Bdellovibrionales; family Bdellovibrionaceae; genus 21-14-0-10-47-8. Next base: position 2,934 of record JBGGMM010000125.1, read on the forward strand.
TCGCGGGAAGGGTCATCTCTTTCAAAAAGGGCTTGGCGATATCCGAAACGCTAGCTTCACCCTGTGAAAGGCGAGCGAGCATGGCCCTTCTTGTCGGGTCAGCAAGCGCTGCAAATGTCTGACTGAGATGATCCTGCATATTACACCTATCGGTTAATTAACCAATTAGTTAAATATAAACCAAAGAAGAAGTTTTGTCAAATTTGCTAAGCTTTTGATTTGATTAGTTTTATTTTGATGGGTGTTTTTATGGATATGGACAAAATGGTGGGCGATGTTTTCGTTCAAAGTTTGGGTGAACTCAAGACCATGGCCGAAGCGCAAAAGTAAGTCGCTATACGAGAAATGGAGAGGACTGACGAGCATGAAATGAATCATGCTCGTTTGAGCTGAATCCGGCTAGTCACACTCTTTCAAGCGAATGCCGATTTGAATGTCGCCTTCGTTGGCGATGTCTGCTGAATCGATGACCAAAAGAGCTTCTTCCATGATGAAATTGGGGCGATTGATCAGAGGGCCGACGAATTTGATTTCAGTGCTGAATTCGAGGGTTTTTCCTTTTTTGCACTTAGCAGTGTGATAATTCGGCTTGATCGTATGTGAAATGGTAAAGACATCGTCGCCTGGAGGAATGCGAGTGATTTTGGGCCGTACTGTCACATCATTTTGCATTGGGTTCAAGATGGGGCCTGCTGTGGTCAAGTAGGCTGTGGTTTGTTTGGTAAATTGAGCATAGCCCCGGTAGTCGATGCGAGAAGCTTCGATCATAAAACCGGGAGGAGCTGAAACTGGGATTTTGAAATAACAGGTTCTTTTGATTTGCGATTCAGGGTATTCCTGCTTTCTTTTAATTTCCAGCATGAATTCATCAAATAAAATTGAAATGGCCGACCCATCTGGTGAAAGAACAGCTCGGGCTGTTCCCGTCGGGCAACCAGTGCCTTTCAGCTCAGGATCGCCAATGGCGATATCGCCCATTGCCCAAGCGCCCTGGTTCAAAAGTGTTGCAAGCAAAAGTAAAATGAGAATTGCGACTGGTTTCATTTTGTCACCCCCTGGCACCTGTTAATTCAAAAGGGGTGCCAGGCTGGAGTTTCTCAATAGACACCGAATTTCGGGCTTTTAAGGCCCTTGTCTGGGACCAGCCTGCTTACTTGAGCACAGAATCAATCCAGGATTTCAATTCTTCTGCTTTGTCCTTTACTTTCTTTTTGAAGATATCGGTTGTCGCAGATGAATCATTCGGATTTTTGTATTCAGTGGCGAAATCGTTCAGACTGTAGGGGACACTTCGATAAGCTGACTTGGGCCTCATCTGTCGCAGATGCGATGGAAGCAGAACTGAAAAGCGATCCCATGGAAGATTCAAGCTCTCGAGAAGCTGCGCATAGGCATCGACAATCTCCTGGCCCGTGTACTCGTGCCGATCTTTTCGAATATAGGGAATCGGCTCCTTCATGATTTTAATTTTATTCACCCAGGTTTCCAGAAGATAAATTTGCAATTGAAAAGCTTCGACACTTTCCTGCGGACGGAAGCTTCGAATTTCAAGAGTTGCGCTGTTTTTATCATTCATCATACGGGTCATATTGAAAGCTTGGTAATAATCACCATGTCCCCAATCGGCAATGTAGCCTTCGGTAAAGACTTCGTTGCTCAGGCGGCGAACCAACTCATTGATCGACGAGGTTTTGGGATTGAAGTCATTGAGCAAATTCTGAAAGGCATCTCGTTGAGCCGGTTTCAAGGCTGCCAAGGGGGCTGAATTTCCCAAGTGATTTCCCAAAGCTCCATAGATCAGTTCGGGCCTGTTTTGGAAATCCACCAGAAAATTTTGAAAGGCCAGGGTCTTTTCTTCAAAAGCCTTCCGCGAGATATGGATATGGCCACCCCCAGCACGATCATGCGGAACCAAGCCCACTTCTTTGGCAGTCTTGAAAACATACTCATCCATTCGTTTCAGGACATCATGGTAGGCTTGGGTGGTGTATGGCTTTGCGTTGACCTCGAGAGCTGCGGAATCGGATCCGACTGTGAAGAAGAAGCCGTCTTCAAAGGACACGATCAGAGCCCGATCGTGCTTATCGTATCCCATATCTGTGGTGCAATCGCCACTGGCCAGGCATTTCTTTTGGATTTTTAAAAGCCAATTTTCCCAATGCTCCTTTTTCAGTGGATTTTCATCTAATGAGGGAGCTTTGGGGTTGCGATTTCCTTCGCTGACAATCTGGGCATTTGAAAAGGTGAATTCAAGCCCAAACAAATAATCGATCTGATGGACTTGGGTGCAGAGAAAGCTGGCCTGAGAGTTCAGTGAAAGCAGAAATAAAATGGAAATGAAAAATGTTTTCAAAGTCACCTCAGATCGCTTTCTTATAAATTCGATGGCAAGTTGGGATTTCAAAGACGGAATTCTCTTTTAAATGTTCCATCCATTTGATGAATTCAGGATCGGTTTCGACTTTTTGATCGATGTAGGATCCCGTTTTTACGGGAAATTGAGTCATCTGAGAGTAAGCGGCGTAAGTTTTGATAAACTCGGGTCCAAAGCCCTTCATAAAGTCTCCAGTGTCTTGAATCCATATTGGGCTAGCCATTCCTCTGAATGGAACGGCATTCATATACACTCGGCCTTTCCAGGCTGATAGCTTCTTGGTGACTTTGTAAATTTCCAAAAGCTCTGTTGCGCCCCTGGCTTCTAAAATCATCCGATCGGCATCGCTATCCATGATATCCCGAACGTACACTCGGCCGGTTGGGTTTTGAGCCTGGTCCATCTCCATTAGAAAATCCTGAGTGTGAGCAGAGTTCGGATAAAATCCGTAATGGGCAAGGCCTTCTCCCATGGCCCGGGCCCATGGCAACACCAGATGCTTTTTCCACTAACTGACTGGGTCTTCGCCTCTTTGTTCTGCAAATTCTTTCCCAAAGGTCGGATGAAGAGCCGAGAAGAAAGGCAGAACCCTGATTTTTGAATTTGAAAAAATCGGGTAATCTCGAATGGTAAATGAAATGTCGATCCCAGGCAAAATCACAGCCAAGGGCTCACCAAGTGCCACAAAGGTTTTCAATTTGTCTTTTTCTTGATTCCTGAAAATGAAATCATTGAAGGCTTTTGAAATTCGAGCGGCAATGGAGTTCATTTTCTTGTCATGCCAGTTTCCACCAGTAAAATTGGTGGATGCTTTCAAAGAGAAAATGGCTCCGTTCACGGCATCCTGAACGATGACACTTCTGGACGCTGTCAGGTAGCCAATGAATCGGTCATTTTTAATTTTTGGTTTTTGACCTGAGATTCGTTCAAGCTCTTTCAGGATTTCGCCTTTGTAGAGTTTGTCTTCTGGATTGAAAATCCAACGAATGTATCTTTCGCCCTGCCGAGTGAAGGCCAGAGAACTTCGAAGGATTCCACGCAAGCCGAGTCCCTCTAAGACATTCAAATCTTTCACTGGGATTTCCACGTACTCCAGTCGAAGGGGATCTCCAGTCCTGTGGGCAGAAGATCCCGCATTCACTTTGACTTCCAAATGCACCCACTCTTTAACGTTGTCGGGGAGCTCGCGCGGAGGATAGTGCCAGACTTCTTGGGCAAAAACAGAAGATGCAAAAAAAAGGATGAGAAAAATGAAAGTTTTCATATGGTCGATTTCAATTGCAAGGCTCATTCAAGCTCAGAAGCTGTTTCTTTGGATTTGGGGATTGGAGAAACTGTGAATTGGCAGCCTGATGTTTAAATTTTTAACAGCTGGTTTTCCAAGCAGACTTTCGAATTTGCATTGAATCACTTTAAAACGCTGCTTTAATTTACTAAACAACTGGCGGAAAGTTAGACAAAAGAAAATTTTGAAAACTATTAAAATTGAGTTGAGAGCTGATCTTTTGGCCTCTTATTTGAATTGGCAAGCGGTCGGGGGGGTCAGATGCGATCGTTCGTCTTTCGCCTGTTGGTTCTGTCCTGGTCCTTGGGTTTTGGGGCTTTTGCTCACGCCCTTCAGGTGCAGGAAAAAACAGTTCAAGAGCTAGAGCAGCTCCTGAGGCAAAATCAAATTCAGATATCTTCTTCGTCGGAAACCGAGAAAGAGGCACTCTTTCGGGCCCGGAGCACGGCCCATCGCTTGCGTCTGGCGCAAATCTATCTGAACCTTTCCAAGGATCCAGAATTTCTCAAGCAATTTCCCCAGTACAAGAGCTTGGTGCAAGATTCAACGGCCACGGTGAATGGAATTCTTGAGCATGACGTCGCTAAGGGCCTTGAAAAAACGAAGTCTGCCATTCAGGTTCTTTCAAAGCTGCAGGGTTATGATCAGTATACGGTGCCACCAGGAACTTCCAAAGAAGCTCATGGGCGAATCAAGACCATTTTAAAGGCAGCTGTTTCTGATATCAATTCCGTGGATGATGAGGCCATGGAGAAAAAATACAAAGCTCTGGGAAAAAGTGAGGCTTGGATTCGAAACCATCGCAATCTTACTGAGGTCCTGGATTACTATGACACATACAAATCTCGACAAAGCGAATTGGCTCAAAACACGCGGAAATTAGAATCCCCCAGTCAGTGGCTGGAGCATCTCGAAGACAAGACACCAGAAAAAATCAAACTCGCAAAGTTTCTTGAAAATAAAGATCCTTTGAAGGACAAACATCTCTTTGCGAAAGCCGAAGATTTTCTTGAATCCAAGAAGGCAACTTCCGAAGGGATCGAAGAAAAGTTTCAAGGAAAAAGTCGAGAGATCTTATGGTCAGCCAAAGGGAAAAGTATCGGCCGCCTGACTGTTGGAGCGACTCGAAGGCTGAAAGGTGGAGCCCTGGGTTCGGCTGCTTCTTTGGGACTTGCGGCTCTCTTGACCCCGGAAGATGTCTCGGGGGAGGAGGCGATTCAGGGGCTAGCGATTGCTTTGGAAACGGCATCCTGTGACACTCACGGTTGCCAAGCCTTTATGCAAAGCTGTGCTCGAAAGATGGGTCTTACTGAGCCCTTTCGACTGGAGCAAATTGCAAAAAGTCCGAAAAAGGAAATCTGTTTGAAGGAATTTTTTGATTTGCCTTTAGAGCAACAGACAGAGCTTCGGCGAGACGGCAATCTCAACCGCTTTTTTTTGCAGCACGCCCCCCGAGTTGTGGATATCAAATGTGACAAAAATCCGAGCTCAGTCGAAGTTGAAACCGATCAAAATAAAGAACGCTACACTCAGCTTTTTTATTTTTCGCCCAAAGGGGAATTGCAAAGGCTCACACGAAAAACCGAAAGCTCCTTGGACAGTTTTAATTTTGGAGAATCTGCTTTGTTGCAACACTGTCCACCCCAAGGTGGAAACTGCAAAAATCTTCCCTTAAATGGCACCAGCAGCCTGCCATTGCAGTGGGCCTTTCGCCAGATACCTTTGGATTCTTACCGCTGGTTGCAAAGGCATCAAAAAATGGCCGAAGCGCAATCAGATCAGATTCTCAGTTGCTGTCAAAGACAGAGCTGCCAAAGCTATTTTCAAAAATTAAGCGATGACCGAGCGCCGAAGTCGAAGGAAATTCAATCGGCTCGTTAGGATGGCGCCTTCGATTGAAGGCGCCAATTTGATCAGCTAAAAAGTTATTTCAAAGTCACGCTGACAATCGCAGAGTTTCCAACTTTGCCAGAGGCATCGTAAGCCTTCACTTGCAGTTGAACTGGTTTTGGGCTTCGTTTTGGAGCCTGCCAATTGCAGCTGTACGGAGCCGACGTGTCTGTGCACTTCAGTGCGCCATTCGCATAGAACTCGACTTTTGTGACTCCGATGTCGTCACTGGCTGAAGCCTGGATAACAACAGTGGTTTTGCTTGTGACGATGGCTCCGTTCACAGGTGATGTGATGCTCGCAACTGGAGCAGACATGTCTGTTGGCGGCGGAGGCACGGCATTGACTGTGATGCTCACAGTTGCAGAGTTCGTCACTGCACCTGCGTTGTCAGTGGCTCTTGCCACCAGGCTATAGGAGCCTTCAGCAGCACTTGCCATTGTGTAGGAATAGGGAGATGTTAAATCTTCGCCTAATTTGACTGATCCGTTGAAGAATTCCACTTTAGAAATCGTCCCATCAGAATCCGAAGCATTCGCATTGATGGCAATGCTCGAACCTGCTGAAAAGCTTGCACCTGAAGATGGAGACGTGATGCTCACACTAGGAGCTACGTTTGCAGGGGGCGGAGGAGGAGTACCTCCAGCTTGCAATGGGTGCGGATAGGTGTAAGGAGCATATCCTGCCTTGGCTGAAGCGGAATTGATAAAATCACGGCCGGCCTGAACGTGATTGCAACCATCTGTACATTGCATTCCAATCGCACTGTCATTGATTGTATTGCCCCAAGTGTAGAGAGGATATCCATAAGCAGTTGGCCCTTCACCCATGGAACCAATCTGATACTGACAGCGCCAGCCCGATTCGCCAGGCACGTTTTGATCGGCAGGGTCTGAACCGTTACAAAGTTTGACAGATCTTGGATCGAAAGATTTGTAGTCGATCGCTCCGATTGGGAAAGCATAAGTGCCGATGATTTTATTTCCCCAGATCACGCCTGTTCCGGCAGAGACGTCCACGGCTTTCCATTTGTTCGTGGCACCACCGTCAAAAGTGTTGTTGTAGATTTCATAGGCATTGGCGCTGACAAGTCCACTGCGGGCTTTATCATGGGTTTCCCACATGCCGTGTTTGACCATGTTGTTTCGGAAAACCTGACGACCGCCAGAGTCCATGTCCATCACAGGGACTCCAGTTGATCCGTAAAAGTCATTGTATTGAAAGTCGTTGTCTTCAACGAAGAAGAAATCAGCTGTTCCAAGAACCAATGGCGCTGCCCAGTCGGCGGCTCCTGCTCCATAAAGCATAATTCCAAAGCCTTGGCCTTTGAATGTGTTGTGGTCAATGAGACCATGAGTTCCCGAATCACCTTTGATCGTCCAAGTGATGTTGTTATCAAAAACGTTATGGTGAACTCGAAGGTTTTTCCAACCTGTGGATCCCCACAGCTGCATAGCAGTTCCGTTCCAGTAATTGGAATCTCCGCCATACAAATAAAATCCAGAAATATCCATCTTTCCTTTTTTTGTTCCAGCATCGACAGCAATCAATGTATGGTTCGTTCCACTGTAGTTGATACGAGTTCCGCCAGAAGCCAGGGCGCCCGCACCTTGAAGTGTGATGGTCTTGTTTGTGATGCTGAGGGCAGCGCCCCAAGAGCATGTCCCGGCTGGTACAAGGACGGTGTCGCCATCGACTGCAGAGTTCACTGCGCTTTGAACTGCTGTGAGGGCACAGCTCGCTGCGGTGATCGTCGCTGCTTCAGCCGCTTGTGTTTGTAAAAACAAACCGGCGCCGAGGACAAGTCCCGTTCGCCATAATTTGGTCATTGGATTTGATCCTTTGCTCTTTTTCATTTTTATCCCCCGGGATAATTTATTTCTAAACGAGACAACCAACGACCAACCTGTTTAGAAACGATGATTATTGAATAAGTCCTTGTTCTATTTTTTTGCTGAAATGTTGAAGGGGATGGCGCCCTGATCGCGAGGCGCCATCCCAATAATCTTTTACTTCGAAGTCACTTTCACAATGGCAGAGCTTCCGCTCTTACCAGAGGCATCGTAGGCCTTCACCTGGAGTGAGTGAGTTCTTCCAGTTCGTTTCGGCACCAGCCAATTGCAGCTGTAAGGAGCTGATGTGTCTGTGCACTTCAGTGCGCCGTTCACATAGAACTCAACTTTCGTCACTTCAATGTCATCACTTGCTGACGCTTGGATTGCGATCGTCGTATTGACTGTAACCGTTGCTCCGTTCACAGGAGACGTGATGCTAGCAACTGGTGCTGACACGTCTGATGGTGGAGGAGGGGGCGGAGGTGTTGATCCGCTATCAGCCACGAACACAATGTCTCGGAAGTAGTTCGAACTTTCATAGCTGCTTGTTGGACGAGAGCCGATAGATCCGTAGACACCGTTATTGCCCACAACACTTCGGAGAACTCCATTTGAGATTTGTGAAGCCATGCCTAAGTTTGTGGCGACATAGTATCCAGCACCTGTGTTCACAGAAACTGTGTATTCCGTATTTGCCGCAATCGACAGAGGCGAAGCTAAGCTCATTTGCTGCCATCCAGAAGCTGTCTCCGCAGAGAACACCACTGAAGCTAACAGAGCACCTGATGAAGAGTAGATCTTACCAGTGTGAGTACCAGACTCAGAAGAAGCCTTGAAGAAGCGAATGCCTGTGATCTTACCAGCAGCTGTGGATGTAAATCGCATACCGAGCTCGTAAGACACACCATCGTTCAGGTTCATCTGTGCAGGCACTTGCGATGTCAAAAGAGTTTGACTTGTACCTGATGGCGGCGGCGGAGCCACAGCATTAACAGTGATGCTGACAGCTGCCGAGTTCGCGACTGCACCTGCATTGTCAGTGGCACGAGCGATCAGGCTGTAAGAGCCTTCAACTGCACTGGCCATTGTGAAAGAGTATGGAGCCGTGAGGTCTTCACCCAGTTTTGTCGAACCGTTGAAGAATTCTACTTTTGAGACGGATCCGTCAGAATCAGAAGCTGAAGCATTGATCGCAATGCTCATACCTGCGGAGAAACTACTTCCAGAGGATGGACTTGTGATGCTGACAGTTGGGCCGACGTTCGCTGGCGGCGGAGCCACAGCATTGACTGTGATGCTCACTGCAGCCGAGTTGGTGACTGCACCTACGTTGTCAGTGGCACGAGCGACGAGGCTGTAAGAACCTGCAGCTGCGCTGACCATTGTGTAGGAATAGGGAGCCGTGAGGTCTTCACCTAATTTTACTGAGCCATTGAAGAATTCAACTTTTGCGACACTTCCATCGCTGTCAGAGGCATTGGCATTGATCGCAATGCTCGCGCCGGCAGAGAAGCTGGATCCAGAAGCAGGCGAAGTGATACTCACACTTGGCGCTACGTTCGCTGGTGGAGGAGGAGTCACAGCGTTGACTGTGATATTCACTACTGCCGAGTTCGCGACTGCACCTGCATTGTCAGTGGCACGAGCGATCAGGCTATAAGAGCCTGCAGCTGCGCTGACCATTGTGAAAGAGTAAGGAGAAGTCAAATCTTCACCCAGCTTCGTTGAGCCGCTGAAGAATTCTACTTTTGAGACGGATCCGTCAGAATCAGAAGCTGAAGCATTGATCGCAATGTTTGAGCCTGCTGAAAAGCTTGCTCCAGATGATGGAGAAGTGATGCTCACACTTGGACCGACATTCGCTGGAGGGGGAGGAGGAAGTGATCCACCAGCTCTCAATGGGTGAGGATAAGCGTAAGCTGCGTATCCAGGCTTCGCTGAAGCACCGTTCACAGCATCGCGGTTCCATTGAAAGAAAGTGTTGATGTCAAATCCACAGGGATTTCCCCAATCCCATCCGATACCGAAATTCACGGCGCCCGTGTTTCCCCAAAGGTACAGAGGATCAGTGAATGAACTTGTTCCATTATGATTCTGTCCGATTTGTGCTGGAACTGGATATCTCACGTTTGAGCAAGCTCCTTGAGGTCTAACGTCCTCAGCTCCACGGAATGAAAATTTGATTTCTGTTTTGTTTCCCCAATAGCCGGTGATGTCGGTGATTTGGTTGTTGTAAATCACTCCAGTTCCACCGCGGATCCAGATCTGCCAGTTTTGATTGGCCAACTGAGTAGAGCCACCTGGATATTTAAAGTTGTTATTGTAAATCTCAAAGTGACGAACACCGATGGGAGAAGTGTCGCGACCGTGACTGTTGAAAGAAGAGTAAGTTAAAGTGTTGTAACGATAAACAACCCGTGACGCGTCATCGGCATCGATCCCTTGGTTGGTGCCGCCGTAGAAAGTGTTGTCTTCAACGTAGGTATTGAGCTTTCCGCTGGTGTCTCTTGAACCGATGGAGTCAGCTGTGCTCCAAGAACCTTCCGAGTCACCGTCATCTTTTAATTGCAAGAATGAATCATCCCATGCGCCAGTGAAAGAGTTGCCGGCGATGATCACTCCACCAGCTGTATTGGTTTCAATCAAACCTGTGCCGCTGATGTTGAAATCGTTGCCTTCAATGACGACGGGTTGGGCATTTTTCCAAGATCCTCCAATTCGAAAACCTTTGCTGGCATTGCCGCCACCACTTTTAGTGAAGCTAAATCCGGAGACGCGAACCACACCAGCTGATTGTTTGCTGATGCTGCTTTCGCCACCCAGATTGATGCGGGACTGACCGATACCGGCACCCTTAACGTGCACAGCTTTATTGATATTCAGACTAGACCAAGTACAAGAACCAGCAGGCACTGAAACAATATCGTTCACAGCTGCAGAGTTGATTGCGGCTTGAACAGATGATTGTGAGCAATCCGAAGCTGAAATCGTTGCAGCCTGTGCGCTCACAGAAACCTGTAAGAGAAGTCCACTGACAACGGCTAGGCCGCTTTGCCAGAGTCTCGTTGATTTGATTTCCTCAATAGATTTTTTCATGTTCAGTCCCCCAGACCGATGTGTTTCTAAACGAGACAACCAACGACCAACTGTTTAGAAAAAAAGTTAATGTGATTTATTTACCAGATCCATTTTTGACTAAAAGGGGTGGGACTTCCATAGCTTAAACTGAGATTCCGTTTAACAACTGTTTAGTAAAAACTAAGTTATTGTTATTGTTGAATGAATTTTCATGTCCTCAATTGAGGCGTTAAATCGAAATAACTCATATTAGAGCATTTCAAATGAGGAACGTTTCTGAATGAGTCGATTAACTTTTAGCTTTGGATTGATTGAGGATCACAGCAGAACGAATAAGAGCCTTCAGTGCTTTCGCATTGATCTTGTCGCCCTCGCGGAAATCGATGGCTCGTCTGGTGTTGCCTTCAAGGCTAGAGTTGAAAAGTTTCGAAGGGTCTTTCAAGGAGGCCCCTTTTGCAAACGTCATTTTCACCGCACTCGCGTAAGTCTCGCCTGTGCAGATGATTCCATTGTGGGACCACACGGGAACGCCTCTCCATTTCAGCTCTTCGATAACTTCGGGGTCGGTTTCTTTAACAAGAGTTCGGATTTGGCTGAGCATTTTCCCTCGCCAGTCGGAAAGCTCTTTGATTTTCGCATCGATCAGCTGTGACGGAGATTTGCTTTTCTGTGGCTTGGCCCTTTTCATGGGATTTCTCCTTTATTTTTGCCATTCAATTCTTAATACGTTCCAGCTCGTAAAAGCAAGTCAGAGTTCCTCCGCTGTAGCTTCCGTCGGGGTCTCGGTAAAGGGAATTGGCTCCTGCAAAGAAATTCCCCGGGACTCTCCACAGAGTCAAGACTGAGGAGCGTTTATCATTTTCGATTTCTTGATAGCAATCCACTGAGCCATACTCTGGCATATCTGTTGTCAGTTTGGCTTCCACATTTTGGATGGGGGATTGTGGGCTGCCTTCTCGGACTTGAAAACGAATCTGAACTTGATCTTGGATTGGGGTTCCTGTGATCGAAATCAGCTCTGAGAAATTCACCGTATTGTCACAGCGAATAACTTTTTTAATTTTGAAATGGCCAGTAAAATCATCAATCGGACAAGAGGCAGTTGCCTGTTGTGATATGAAAAGAAGGGCCAGCAAAAATGCTGCAGCGTTTTCTGAACGCCACCGCGAACAGAATTTTTGCATGATCATCCAACCGAAGCCGCGGCATTTTGAATTTTCACATCCACACCTTTGGCGAAATCTTGCAGCTTTGAGTCTTCCAAAACCGACAGCAAGGGAACGGCAAGAGCAAATTCGACAGTCCATTGATCCTTTCCAGATTCTTGAAGGACCACATTGCAAGGCATGATATTGGCGACTCCGGGATTGATTTGGAAAGCATCATAAGCAAGGCCCGGGTGGCAGGCGCCGAG
>JBGGMM010000126.1:0-8316 GCA_041288045.1 Pseudobdellovibrionaceae bacterium
CTGGAGTCAGTTCTGTATTCGGAATTCCGTATTCAGTATACCGAATACATAATTCCGAATACTGATCGGCTTACTGAATACAGAATTCCCAAAAAGGGAGGCCTAATTGCAAGGGGTCACCGCGACTGATTTGGGTGACACGAGCAGAGTGGCGGCTCCCGAAATTGTACGAATGGGAGCCGTGTTGTCGGCGGCGGTTCGATCAAAAGTTAAAATCTGCCCAGAGGCGCTCTGTGGCGTGATCAATTCATCGTGAATGTAATCCACGGCTGCAAATCCTGGTGTGCTGAGGGTCGTCGCAGCACCGGTCAGCTGACGAGTGTATGCGGCTGTTGCATTTGCCGTGCGTGGAAAAATTCGCAGGATATCGTTGGGGTCCGTCGCAATAATTTCATTATTTGTTGGATCGACAATCACCGTGAGCGGGCTTCCAAAAGCGCCGGCGCCAGTAAGCGTGCGCGAGGGAGAGACGTCGCCGGAGGCGGAACTTGGGAAAGAGTCAACGGAGCCATTGCCGAAATTGGCGATGATGATTTCGTTATTGGTGAGATCAAGCGCTACATCCCAAGGGAGATTGAAAGTTGTGAAGGCGCCGGAGATGCTGCGAATGGGAGCGGTGTCGCCATTTGCTGTTCGCGAAAAAACGAGAACGGAATGGGCACCGCCGTTTGCAACATAAACTAAATTGTTGGTGGTATCGACGGCGATTCCTGCTGGTCCATTCAGTGTGGTCGAAGCACCGACAATGGTTCTTAAAGGGGTTGCGGCTCCATTGGCCGATCTGGAATAAACGGTGATGGAGTGGCCTGAGTTTTGAGTGGTCCAGATTTCACCATTCACCGTATCGACAGCGATTCCCTGAATATCCGTGACACTGGTGATCGTCCGTTTCGGAGCAACATCGCCTGTGTCCGTGCGGGAAAAAACCAAGAGCGGTCCCGAGAGTTCACCCACATAGATTTCATTGCAGTAGGGAGACGCGGTGGGGCTTCTGCTGCGAGAGCTCGAAGAATCGGAGCAAGCTGTGAATAAAAGGAAAGAGATTAAGAAAATGAGCTTCTGTTTCATGGGCACCTCCACATCCAAATTCAACTCACTCAAATTTTAGTTCAGGTGGATGCAATTGCTAGAAATATTGAAAAAGCCAGACTCTATCGGTGCTGGATTTGGTGGCGAGTCTAAGGTCTGAGCCCATACTCCAGGTTAACAAAAACGGTTGTCTTGGGCATTCAGAGGTGCCAATTGAAGATTTCCTTAATGACCGGGGCGAGCAGTTCAAGTAAACTAAAAGCATGTCGATCAATTCAGAAAAAGACTTAGTAGGACTTCGCAAGGTCGGTCGAGTTGTGGCCCGCTGTCTTCAGCACATGCAATCGAAACTCGAGCCAGGGATGACGACTGGCGAGCTGGACGTGATCGGCGGCCTTTTTCTTGCGGCCCATGGGGCGAGATCAGCGCCGAGACTCACCTATCATTTTCCAGGTCATACTTGCATTAGCGTCAATGAAGAGGCCGCGCATGGAATTCCGGGCTCTCGAGTTCTCAAAGCTGGGGATCTTGTGAATATTGATGTTTCGGCCGAGCTGGAAGGATATTTTGCCGATACAGGGGGCTCGTCCATCATCCCACCTGAATCAAAACTCCATCAGCAAATCTGCGCCGTCGCCAAGAAGGCTCTCGAAAGTGCAATGTCTGTCGCGCGCGCTGGAGCAAAAATGAATCGAATTGGCTACGCGATCGAGACCGAAGCATTGAGACAAGGATTCACTGTCATCGAAAACCTCGGCAGCCATGGCGTTGGCCGTGCTCTTCATGAGGAGCCAGAGTTCATTGCTGGCTACTATGACAAGCATGACAAGCGGATATTAAAAGAAAACCAGGTGATCACGATTGAGCCCTTCATTTCATCCGGAGCTCATGAAGTTTTCGAAAATGGTGACGGCTGGACGCTTGTGACAAATCCGGGAATCTTCACGGCTCAGTACGAACATACCCTCGTCATCACCAAAGGTCAGCCGCTGATCATGACCTTACCGGCCTAGTGTTCGCTAGCCCATCACTCTGTCTCAAGCAGGCAAGAAAAGTAAAATGATGACCATGACATGGCTGCCGATTTGCCGCAATATTCTCAGGAGAACCAAAAAATGAGGCTGACATGAAATTCTTTTTCTTATCGACTGCCATTGTCTTTTGCACTTCCACAGTGTTTGGCGATGAGCTTCTCACCAATTGTGCTCGTTTTGTGAATGCGCCCAAATGGTTGTCTCTCAATCGAGTCAACAAGACTGCAGAACCAGTGGAAAATCTGATGGAGTGGAGCACGCGTCGGATCGAAGTGACCTGGTATCAGGATCAGCTGGCATTTGAAAAAGCTCATGGTATGGGGCCTGCGGCCTTGGCCGTGCATTTGCGGGGTCAGAACAAAGTCTTATTAGGTCCTAAAGTCACAGAAGCAAATTTCACTCAAGTCTTTGGACATGAATTGGTACATGTGATCTCGGCCCAAAAATATCAACAGGCCATTCCCACTTGGCTCGAGGAAGGGATCGCCAACTTTATTTCCAAAAATGGGCAAGTGAATTACAAGGCCCTTTCGCAACTTGAGCTGAATGATGTGAACGATCTCAGTCACCCCATGCAGGGGAGTGCGAATATGATTTCAGTTCGCTATCAGGCTTCGCAGGCCTTAACTGAAATGATCGCCAGCAAATGTGAGTTTCGAAATCTGTTAAGATTGAGCGTCGGGCGAAAAATGCAGGACTATTTGAAAAACATTTGCGGTATTTCGGAGCTGAATGCCGAATTTAAAAAATGGGTGAAGGCGAAGTCTGGACTGTAGCGACAGTTTTGATTCAAAGCAGAAAAGTTGAGATTTGTCCCAGACGGTCCCCTTTCCTAAGAATCGCGGGTTTTAGCATTGCCGCCAGGCGCTTCAATTTGATAAATCAAAACCATGAATCAAGTCCAAGTTGCGACCCGGAAAATGCTGTTAAGACGCGGAGTGATTGCCCTGATCGAGCAAGGCAGCGATTTAGAAACGATTCTCAATCAAATCATTCAGAATGTCGAGGGTCAGGCGGACAAAATGTTGGCGGCGATTTTCTTTTATGATCCTAGCTCTGACGATTTGTGTGTTGGAGCCGCTCCTCATCTACAGCCAAGTTACGCAAAAGCTGTGAACGGCTTTAAGGTCGGTCCGCAACAGCCCGCCTGTGGCAGTGCGGTTTTTCAGCGCAAACGGATCATCAGTCATGACGTGAGAGTGGATCCGCTGTGGAAAAATTTATGCCAGTTTGCAGCTGATGCTGACATTGTTGCAGTCTGGTCGGAGCCTCTGTTTGACGATGATGGGTCTGTCTTGGGCACTCTTGCGTTTTATTTCTCGGAGCCCAAAAGTCCAGACAGTTCGGACCTTATTGTGCTCGAAGCTGCTGCCGAACTTGCCGCTTTGGCAATAAAATCTCGTCGGCAGCAGTTCACAGCCCTCAACAAAAGCAAACGAAGTTCAACTGAGGCATGAGATGACAACTATGAAAACCAACTCAAATTATCGGCTTTTTGGAATTCCCAACTGTGACACTGTCAAAAAAGTGAGAACTTTTTTGGAGAAGAGCAAAATTGCTTATGAATTTATTGATTTCAAAAAGCAACCGCCGACAGAGGCTGATATCAAGCGATGGAAGTCTTTTGTGAAGGACTGGCCAGTCAACACGAAGGGGCCGACTTACCGAAAAATTCGTGAACAATTTGAATCTGCAACCGACAGTCAGAAAATGAAGATGCTCATTGAAAACAGTTCAGCCATCAAGCGGCCGATTCTCGAGCAAGATGGTTCTGTCAAAGCCATTGGTTTTGATGCTGAGTTTTATAAACAGCAATGAGGGGGGAGGGGTCTCATGGGCTTTGAAAGAATTCAGAAAGATCCGTTCCGATTGTTTTTCCCGCTCGGATGTCTTTTTGCTTTTCTTGGGCTCGTTCCTTGGCTTTCGCTCTTAACGGAAAATGCATCCTATCCTGCTCAGTTTCACCAAGTTGTGATGATCAATGGTTTCATGCTTTCGTTTGTGAGTGGGTTTTTGCTGACGGCAATCCCTCGCTTTACCAAGACTGGATATGCTCAGCTCTGGGAAGTTCTGCTAGTTCTTCTGTTTTTGCTTTTGGCAGTTGGATTTTCTTTTCAATCCAGTCTTGCGTGGCATTTTCTTTTTGCCGGTTTTGTTCAAGCCTCGATTTTTGTTTTCGCTGGCAGACGTTTTTTCAAACGCCAGGCAGATCCGCCCATCAGTTTCATGTTTGTTGGGCTCGGCTTAGGTCTTTGGCTTTTTACTAATTTCTATTTCTTTTTCACAAGCCTCGGGGTCTGGGCTCCCTGGGCCGCTCAAAGTTGGCAGAGTGTCTTCACTCATGGTGCCATTCTCAGTTTGGTTTTAGGAATCGGAAGCCGGTTATTTCCCGCTTTGCTTGGTTGGCAAGAGGTTTTGCCGGCTCAGCAGCAGGGTTCTCGGCAAAAATATTTTTTTTTAGTTCTAACAGTTCTTTTCTTACTAAGCTATTTCGTCTCTTTTCCTGAAAACGCAAATCTGATGATTCGGGCTGCGATTGTGACTTTTCTATTTGTGCGTTACTGGAAAATATTGAAGCTGCCAAAGGTTCGAAACTGGTTTAACTGGAACCTCTGGCTTGCTGGCTGGTGTATTCTTCTTTCACAATTTGTTTTTTGGTTTGAGGATGGACGCGCCGTTCATTTTCTTCATTTTTTATTTGTCGGCGGCTTTACTTGGATGACTCTTTTGATCTCACTGCACGTGGAAATGGCTCATCGACCAAAACCTGACTTTGGTTTGAAGCAGTCTCAATTTTTTCTGCTTCTCGCTGTGATAATGGTGGCGGCCACCCTCACGCGGGTCACGGCCATTTTCTGGCAGCAGATTTACCTTCGTCATTTGGCCTATGCCGCAGTGACGCTACTAATGGCCCTTTGCCTATGGCTAAGGATCTTTTTTAAAAAATCAGAAGCCAAATAGCTCTTCCTTGCGATTTCAATGCTCATTCACAGGCGCCGGATGCTGCCGCTGATGCTCATAAGCATTCTGCGACAAGTGCCAGTAAGGGAAAGCCAGCAGGGCAAAAAGAACAATAAAATTCACAGCAGCGAAAGCCATGCGAAGTCCCAATTTCTTGTGGAAAGCAATTGGGGGTTTGTAAGCTGCTTTTTGACCGACAACAACGAAAACTAAAAGAGCTCCGTGCAAGAGAGTGTGCCCAACAACTTCTGTCTTGCCAAAAAACGAAGTTGTTATAAAAAACACGATGGTGATCGTTAAAGCCAGTGGTCTTTGCAACAGGCAGATGATCAAAAGATATCCCAAACACAATTCGACAAAAGCACAGGCGATTAAAAAGAAATCATTGGGAAGCCCCATCGCCAAACCCGGAGCTTGCCTGAGCACTTCCAGACCCCAATTGGGATAAAAGATTTTTTCAAGCGCCACCCAGCAAAGAGAAAATCCTAAGGAAGAGTAAAGTGCAGGGATTCGAAGGTCTTTCAATTTGGGAGATGCGAAATTCGAGACGAAAAAGAAAAATCCAACTCCGAGATAAATAAAATAATCCAGCAAATGGAAAAGTCCAAAGCGAGAAACGGCAAAGAGATAAAGGAGGATCATACCAAAGCCAGCGACCGGCGTGCTCACTCTGAGAAGCAGTAGCAGCGCCAGCACAAACTGATACCAACCCCAAAGAGGTGAGGGAATTTCCAAGTCTGGCGCGATCATCGAATCCGCCTGCCATGCCAGCAAAAGAGAGGCGCCAGTGAAAATTCTCAAGATCAAAGTCGCCTTGTCCGTATATTGATCAAAGTACTGATTCATTTTCAAATAAGCAGGCCATTGCTCCAATTTTCGATCGAGCCAAACCAAAAGGGCCAAGGTCACGACGGACAAAAGAAAAAGACCCCAAAAGGTCGGATGATTCAGCTGAGAAAAGCTTAAAGGTGGATTTTCAAACCGCTCTTTGCTGAACCACTTCACATGAGCAAATGAAGTTGACGAGACGAAAAGAACAAGTGGGGCTAAATATTTTTTCATCAGTCACCTCTCTCAAAATCCTGCAAAGAAAAAGAGGAATGATCAATCAAATCGTACCAGCTCTTATTTCCGGATGCAATGCGCAGCTTTCTGATTCAAGTCAGGTGACAAAATGAATCTGGTCTTGAGGATTACTGAAAGTTTGGCCGGTGAGAAATTGACTTATGAAGTTTTAGATGCGGTTGAATTTTTCTATTGATCAACCAAAATCATGAGGTTTAACAAAACTCAAATCTTCATTTTACTTAAAAAGAAGTCAGCAATTTTCTTGTGGCCAAGCTCGTTGGGATGAAGAAGATCTGAATTCATTTCATTTGCTGTGAATGAAATTGAAGCATTGGTGTCAACGAGATGGATGTGATGATAGTTGCCCTTGGCAATCATGATTCTTGTGATTTGAGCGAGATTGTCACAAGAGCCATCGAGCAAAGCTTGGTCAAAGCCAGAATTTTTTGAATACCAACCCGAGTAGGCCTTGATGCAGGTGCCGATATAGGCCTCGACTTCAGCAGATTCAAGATGATCAAAGATCCGCTTCAGGATCCCAGCAAACCGGGCTGAATAGCTCGGATCCTGATAAAAGGTCCGGCTGTCATTGAATCCCGGCAAAAAAATAACAATCTGACCCTTGTTGAAAGAGGTACCCAGGATGCTTGGCAACTGCCCCCATTGCTCAATTGTGGTCCCACCGATAGCTTGGTTGTTAATAGTCAGATCAAGACGGCGCGCAATCTGAAAGGCAAAACCTTCATGCCGATCCGTAACCCCAGACCCATAGGTGAGGCTATCGCCGTAGGCATGTATTCCAAATTCTGATTGAAAAGAATCTGCGCTGGCAGAAGAGTTGATGGTGAGACCCAAACAAAAGAAAATGAAAATAAAAGAAATTTTTGTCATGGCGTGGTCCATACAAAGACGTAAAGAGATTTCCATAGCGCAATTTCATTCAGTATCGCGAAGGAACTTTAATTGTCCAGCTGAAAGCCAGAACTTATTGGTAGCTTTGCAAACCGCGAATAGGTCCCATGACATTTCTGTTCTTTTTACACGAGTGAGGGACCGGTATATGGAATTGTTGGCAGGTTTTCAAGGAGTCAGACGGTTCGGGCCAATAGATCAAAATTCTATTTCTTCGCCTCAGTTTCCATACTATTTAGTAGCACAATCGTTCTACTTAATGACATGGAGAAAATTTTTATTCATTTTCATTAGGAGCCTTTGTCTTGCGATTTTTTATTTTTTTCATTAGATCTTCAAATGCTTCTGGTGCGCCTTCGGATTTGCACCATTCTTTCACCTTGTTTTGGTTGAAGGGAAAATTTTTAGCGACAAGAGCTGCCTGATCGAGACATTCGCGGGCTTTAAAGTGAATGTAAGAGGCAAGCCGATCCCGAATGCAATCTGTTGGAGAGTAAATATAAAGTTTTTGGCCTTCGACGTTTTTTACATCGGGCTTAATATTGATATCATCTCCAATGCCGGCGGGACCAAACATGAATTCCACGAATTTGTCGCATCGAGGATGAATATAGTGTCTGCCTGGAGACTGTTTAAATCCAATCGACTCCATGAGGGGAGCGATTTTTCCTTCGATATAAGTCTTAAGAACGAAATCCAAATCTCCAGATTTGTAAATGCCTTCAGAGTAAATGGCGGCAACTGCGCCACCGACAAGAATTGTTTCAATGCCGTTTTTGGCTAAATGCCAAGCCACGAATTTCCAAACTTCTTCTTCGGTGCAATCCTCCCACTTTGGCTCTTTCATCGAACAGGCTTTCCTTTTCGTCGGGGACGGCGACGGGCCTTAAATAGATTTTGCCGCTCCGAAAGTGGAATCGTCTCATAGGCCAATTCAATCAGGTTTTTGACTCCTTGTGTGCGGGGGGACTTGGGATTATAGGAATAAATGCGCGATCGTCCGGCTTCCTTTGAGATCAAGACGCCAGCCAATTCAAAGCGATTTAACTGTTGCCGAATTGGATTCAGAGCTATCCCAAAATCCGCGGCTATAGCCGAAGCATGAGACTCGCCATAGTGGAAAATATGAAGTAAGACTTTCTCTGCTGTTTTATTGCCAAAAATTCCTTCGAGCATAGATATAAGCATCTACCATTTTCTGGCTTATATCAACCATATTATGGTATATATAGACCAAAATATGGTAGCTTCTATTGGGAGTTGGTTCTTGGTGTCGCCTGTCTAAGCTTGCACTGACATAGATGCAGATTTA
>JBGGMM010000127.1:0-3229 GCA_041288045.1 Pseudobdellovibrionaceae bacterium
GCTTTCGCGGATTGAAAGCAAGATTTCCAATTCCAATTTTGGCGACAGTGGCTAGTCTTTCTTTTCTCTACAATGAATCTTTCAGTATGTGGGGAGGAAACAGCCTTTCTACTTTGGCAGGGCAATTCGCCCATCTGTATGCTTTCAACTTTTTTCTGTTAGCAATCGGCGCTTTGCAATTTGAGCTTTCTCGAAAGAGATTTCCCTGGATCTCATCCTTTTTATTGGGAGCTGTTTTACTGTCGCATTTTTATGTGGCTCTTTATTTGCCACTTGTTTTCCTATGCTTTCTTTTTTTCGAGAAAACGGAAAGCTTTCAGGCTCGTTTCAAAAAGTTGTTATTGGCCGGGCTTTCGGCTTTGGGCTTGGCAGCTTGGTTTGTGATTCCAATGCTTCACAATGCGAAATGGAATACGGCATTTGGTTTAAAATGGTCGGGGGCCAAACTTTTTCAAGAGGCCTTTCCATTGATTTTTTGGCCCTTTGCTTTTCTGGCTGGGCTTTTTTGTTTATTATTTTTGGCTTTTGCTTTTCTTAAAAGAGACTTCATCGAACGAGAGACTCAATTGATTTTGCCTCTTTTGATTTTTCTGATTTTGGGCTCCGTGATCTATTATTTTATTTTTCCACCTTTGGGGCTTGTCGACATTCGCATTTTCCCGGCTCTGCAAATGAGCCTTTGCTTTTTTGCCGCACTTGCCGTGGGTCTTTTTTTGAACCGCATGCTCCCACAAACTTGGGTGCTTTTTTTGACAGTCTTTCTGGTTTTGATTGGCCTTTGGTGGCCGTTTCGGCAAATTCACAACTTTTCTCCTTGGATGAAGTGGAATTATTCTGGCTGGCAGAGCAAAGAGGCCTATTCGGATTTAAAAAATCTTTCCCGAGATCTTCAGGGGTCCCTCTCGGATCCTCGGGTCATTTATGAGAATTCGGACCTTTCAAATATTGCGGGATCCATGCGAGTTTTTGAAATGCTTCCTTATTTTGCCAATCGATCCACGATGGAAAGTGTCTATATGCAGGCGACAATTCTGGCGCCAGCTGCTTTTTATTTGCAGGCGCTGATCAGCAAGACTCCCAGCTGTCCTTTTCCTAATTATCAGTGCACAGGTTACAATCTCTCTCAATTGAAATTTTATATGCCCCTGATGGGAATTTCGCAGCTGATTCTGATTTCACCGGAAGTGCGCAATCAAGCCGGGCGTTTGGACTTTCTGGATTTCAAAGACCAGTACGGCATCTGGTATTTGTATGACTCCAAAATTCCGACAGCGCTTGTTGAGGTGTTGAGAGAAGCGCCTCGATTTATTCCAGAGAAAAACTTCAAATCCGAATTCTACAATTGGTTTTTGGCTTATACAGGACAAGAGCCTTTTTTAGTGGTTGCCCCTGAGAAAGATCAGCCGAGGATTTTACAATCTGTGGGCCACCAGGAATGTCATGCCAATGTGACAGTCGACTTTCGGCAAATCAAGCTGACGACAGATTGCCCGGGACGATTTCATATTTTGAAATTTGCTTTTCATTCCACTTGGAAGGCGTCCACGGGTGATTCTCTTTATTTGATGAGTCCTGGATTTATCGGTTTCATTCCATCCCAAAGCGAAGTCACTTTAACCTGGGGTCGACACTGGCTTTGGACACTTTCTGATCTGTTTTCCTGGCTCGTGCTTCTTTCTCTTTTGGTCATCTGGGCAAAAAGCTGGATGAGAAATCGCAGGGAGAGAAAAGCTTGAATTCCATTTTTCTTTTATTCCTATCACTTGCACAGGCTGGTTTTTTAAAAATGGCCAATACGTCTTCACTCCAATTATCAGAAAAAAAATCTGGATTGGTTCTGGCTGGGACTTACACGATTTTTAATCAAGGGGATGAAACCGCTCGGTCTGTTTTTCCGTCCTTTCGATTGGACCGCTTTCAATGGAGTGGAGAAGCTCAAAATTTAGGGGCAGGTGAACAGTTCACTTGGTCCTTGAATCAGATCATCCCCTTGGAACAGCTGTGTCTTTCGGTTTCGCCTGAATGCCCTGTCGCCCTGCCGGTTCATGGTCATTACCTTGTGAAAATTCATAAGCACTATCAAGATTTGAATGGCTATGCCTTTGAAGTTCCCGACATCCTCGAGCTGAACCTGAATGGTAAATCGCAAACACCATTGAATCTCAGGTTGCAAATCAGCACGGAAGATCAAAAAAATTTTGCAGCTTCTTACAATCTCAAAAATCCATTTGAAGAGCGAATCTCTTTTGCAATCCAGTTGCATTTACCAAAGGAAATGCGATTGGAATCCTCAATTCCGCCTGTGGAAGTTCCTTCCGAAGGAGAGCTGCAGGGAAGTTTTCAGTTTGAAAATGTCAAAGGACTACCTGGCAGCGAATATATCCGAGTTCTCTCGGCTGAATGGGCTTATCAAGGAAAACGCAGTGGACAATGGGCTTACAATGCGTTCAAAATTCAAAGAAAATCTCCGGCGCGACATTGGTCTTTGGATCAGACATTTTGGGCCTGGTGGTCCTGGAGTCTTTTTCTGGGATTAATTCTGATGTGGATTTTTTGGATACGTCCATTGCGCCGACTGCCTAAATAATTCACCTCATTCTCAAAATGAGGCAGTTGAAATTTGCGAAAAAATCTCTGACTCCTCACCAAAAGTCCAGTTCTGCCGATAAGCAAGGGGAAGGAGTGCAGTTATGAATTGGAAACACACTTTCAAACATGTTGATGTCTCAGAATCACTCATTCAATACACCGAAGAATGCTTTCAAAACGAAGTCCGTCTTCTTTTGAAGGAAAGCCAGGGGCAAATTTTTTACAGCAAGGGAAAGCGCAAGGAATGCCGGGTGGATGTGACAGTCCAAAATGGAAATGGTCACTTTAAAGCCACCGCACTTGCGGACTCGTTTTACACAGCCGTTGATTTGGTTGCGGAAAAATTGGGCAAGCAATTTCAAAAAAAGAAGGAAAAGCTTCAGCACCACAAGGACTACACCAAGTCCCGAGAAGCTCGATTGAAGCGGCTCAATCCGCGTCTCGAGTACGATAACTCTCCGTTCCCTGTCAAAAAGCCGGCTTAAAACCCGTTTTCACTCAGAAAAAGGGGGTTTTCATTGACCCCCTGCCGGTCCTTTTGTAGCCTCCCAAGGTTTCCATTCAAACCTTTGAGCTCAAAAGGGGGACCCATGTCTCAACTCAGAAATTATTTTTTTACTAGCGAATCGGTATCCGAAGG
>JBGGMM010000128.1:0-2837 GCA_041288045.1 Pseudobdellovibrionaceae bacterium
CAAAGGATCCAGTTCGAAAAAAGTATTCGCTCTCAAGAACCAACCAATAGACAGCAAAGGACGATTGTTTGATGTCCTGCAGTTGGCGAATAGATTGATACTCAACAGTTTTTCCATTGCAAAGCTGCGCTTGGGCTGAGGCCAATCTGAGATCTTCAATGGCAGGCAAATATTCTTTTTGTTTCAAAATGCGCGCCTGTGCGCCATCACAATCTCCATTGGAGATCAATTGCCGAGCCAGTGCCACTTCGATCGAAATATTTTCTGGCTCAAGCCGGGAGGCATCTTGAAGTTTTGAAAATGCCGTTGGCGAATCGGTCAGGCGAAGAGAAAGGGCCAACTCATAGAGCTGTTGCGCTTTGTCGCTATAAAAAACTTTACCAACTTGGTCAATTGCAGCTGCAAGCTCCTTTTGTGCCACAGATTTCTTACTTTCGCGCTTGAATGCGCTCATTAAGATAGTCATGGCTTGAGCGCGGTCTTTTTGCAGGCTTAAATTATAGGATTTCTCAATGATATCCCGATAGGTTTCTGTGGTCGCAAAACCAGCTTTAGCAAAAAAAAGAGCCACAAGGACTGTGGCTCTTTGGATGTTCTTTGATAGCAAAGACTTCGTCATTACATCTTTTTAAATGAAGTCAGCTCAACTGTCACCTTTCCAAACTGTGAAGGTGCCAATTGCTTGACCAAACCAAAAACAGGAACGTCTTTGGGGTTGATCCACTGCTCGATATCGCCCTGTACGCTAGCTTGACGAGCTTTGACGTACAAACAAACAAAGGTTCCCGCTGGAACTGTGACTGTGTCTTCTTTAGTTTCAATCACTTCAACATCGCCAGCATTGCCCGGGTCTTGGTCTTGACCATTGCAAGTGAACTTTTTGATTTCTCCAGTGTTTGGATTGATCACTTGTTCACAGCTTTGCTTCTGGATCATCAAATCCAGATCTTGAGTGATTGTCACTTCATCTGCAGTCACGGCTTTAACCGTCATCACCATTGTGCCATTGATGAATTGAGCCATATTGAGCTTGTAAGAGGCTGTGTCGCCCACTTTGAAGTCGAATGGTCCCTGAGCCTGGGTCTGTGCTGCCATGGCTGCGCCAAGATCATAAGCCAGCGTTTCAAGATTGTTGGCATTGGCGCTGACGGAAACAACAAGCCCGAGAGCCAAAAGAATTTTTTTGAACATAAAGTCCCTCCTTAGTTATTGGACAGTGGTGACAAATCATTGCACTGTCAGAGGGACTTTCAAAGAAAAATTATTTGTCTAAATGGTTAAAACTACTTACCAATACTTGACGCGGCTTGCTGCCGTTCGCTGGTCCGACAACACCTTCTCTTTCAAAGGTTTCAACGATTCGAGCCGCTCTTGGATAACCCAATTGAAAACGCCTTTGAATCAAAGAGGCGCTGATTTCTTTTTGAGAAGAAGCCCAAGAAAGAATTTCGTCATAGCGTTCGTCATACTGATCGTCAGAGAAATCGCCACTGCCACCTTCGCCCGCAAAATCTGATCCTCCGCCACCGCCGCCAGCTTCCATCGCCTTCATTGCGGTTGGATCAAATTCTGGCTCGGCTTGACCGGACCAAAATTTTGAAACACCGGTGATTTCAGCATCCTTCAAAAATGGTCCGTGATGACGAAGCAGGCTCGAGCCTCCCGGGGATTTATACAGCATGTCCCCTTGAGCTAAGAGCCGTTCGGCACCTGTTTCATCGAGAATAATTCTTGAGTCCATGGAAGAATTGACCTTAAAGCTGATGCGCCCTGGAATATTGGTTTTTATCAGACCCGTGACGACTTCCTTTCGCGGAGACTGCATGGCAAGAATCAAATGGATTCCGCAAGCGCGAGCCATTTGCGCCAAGCGAACAACAGCCGTTTCCACATTGGCTTTATCAACTGTCATAAGATCGCCGAACTCTTCAACCACAATGACAATGTAGGGCAGTTGCGAATAGTAATACTGTTCCGATTTTTTTCCTGGAGTGGATTCGAGCTCCAAGTTCATTTTCTCGTGTTCTTCAATCTGTTCTTTATTCAGCGCCGAAACAGTTTCGTTGAAAGCCTCTAAACCTCGGGCTCCAAATTTATTCATCGACTTGTATCGCTTTTCCATTTCTCGAACTGCCCACTTGAGCGCATTGACGGCTTGCCGAGTTTCGGTGATCAATGGCATTGCTAAATGTGGAACCTTTTCAAATGCTGCCAGGTCAACTTGCTTGGGATCGATCAGAATCAAGCGCAATGTTTTCGGCGAATGCTTGAATAAAAGCCCGGTGATCGCAGAAACCACAAAAACCGATTTTCCAGAGCCCGTTGTTCCCGCCACCATTAAATGTGGCATTTTGCGAAGATCAACAATTCGGGGGTCTCCATTGACCTGCTTGCCGAGAGCGATTGGAAGCTTGATTTCTTCTTTCCAAAAGTCATCTTCGGCCAATTGATCCTTCAAATACACAGTTTCCCGCTGGGCATTGGAAGTTTCAATCCCCACCACATCTCGCCCTGGGATCGGAGCCAGGATTCGAAGCGACTCGCTGGAAAGGGCCAATGACAAATCATCTGCTAGTTCTGTGATTTTGCTGACTCTGACATTGGCGGATGGTTTGAATTCGAACATTGTGACAGCTGGCCCCGGTTTGGCCGCAACGACCTCGCCAGTCACTGAAAACTGGCTCAATTTGTCAGTCAGGGTATCTGCTTTTCTGCGGATTTCTTTTTCATCTATTTTAAATCGTGTGGCGGGTGGATCTTCAAGGAGTGAAAGCTTTGGAAGGTCCCAGTTTTCAACCCGGCGGGGCGGCTTTGCTTTCATGACCACTTTTCGCCTT
>JBGGMM010000129.1:0-7482 GCA_041288045.1 Pseudobdellovibrionaceae bacterium
CGGTGAAAAGCTCATCAGCCCGGGTGGGAGTGAGAAATCCCAAAGAACCCAGATTGACTCCTAAAATCGGAATGCTTTTTCCATGCAGCAAACGAACAGCTCTTAAATAGGTCCCATCGCCGCCCAGGACAACGATCAAACTCATTTTGGAAAGCCCCGCCGGTGTGCGAATCAAGCTGGTTCCGGAAATGACTTTTTGTTCAGGTGCAGTAAAGACTTTGTAGTTTCGCTCTTTCAGCCATGCTGTTAGGGCTTTTGCCAGAGTCAATGCCGGAGGTTTGTCGCCCCGATAAACAATGGCAACGCTTCGAGAGTGGTTCACGACTAATTTTTTTTTCTTCATACTGAGAGAAGTCCTTCACGGCGAAGAAGTGCTTTGGGATCAGGTTCGCGGCCACGGAATTTTTTGTAAAGCTCCATGGGATGTTCGGTCCCGCCTCGGCTGAGAACATGGCTTTTGAATTTGTCCGCGATGTCGCGGTTGAAAAGTCCCATTTCCTTAAAGTACTCGAAAGCATCTGCATCCAACACTTCGGCCCACTTGTAACTGTAGTAACCGGCCGAATAGCCGCCAGCGAAAATATGACTGAAAGCGCAGCTGACATTGGTGCCGGGAACTTTTGCTAAGATACGAGTCCCTTCAGTGACTTTGTTTTCAAAAGCATCCACATCCTGAATGCTGGCTGGATCTTGAGAGTGCCAAGCCATATCCAAAAATCCAAATTGCAGTTGGCGCATGGAATAGTAGCCAGCTTGGAACTGTGAAGCTTTTTTGATTTTCTCAACCAGTTCGACGGGGATTGGCTGATTGGTCTGATAATGACGAGCGAAAATATCAAGACCCTCTTTTTCTTTCACCCAGTTCTCCATGATCTGAGAAGGGAGTTCGACGAAATCCCAATACACATTGGTTCCTGCCAAGGAACGATAGCTGACCTGTGAAAGCAATCCATGCAAAGCGTGACCGAATTCATGAAACAGGGTTTGGACTTCGTCATAGGTCAGAAGCGAAGGTTTGGATGACGTGGGCTTGGTGAAATTGCAGACGATGCTGACATGAGGTCTTCGCACTTGGCCTTTATTAAAGCCTTGCTCACGATAGACAGTCATCCAAGCGCCGCCCTTTTTAGTCTCGCGCGGGAAAAAATCAGTGTAAAAGAGTCCCACATAGTTCTGGGTCCGTTCTTCCCGCACTTCGAAAGCGCGAACATCAGGGTGATACTTGGGAACATCCAGCACTTCTTTGAAAGTAATCCCATAAAGTCTGCGAGCATGTTCAAACACGCCTTCAACCACAGTTTCCAATTTGAAATAGGGTCGCAGTTCTTCATCGTTGAATTTGTATTTCTTCTCTTTGAGTTTTTCAGAGTAATAAGCAAAATCCCAGGGGAGGACTTCGTCATTGCCAGCCACTGATTTTTTGAAAGCGCGAAGTTCGGCCAAATCCCGGTCGGCGGCTTTTTTTGAAGGCGACAGCAGCTCATTGAGAAATTTCATCACTTGATCTGGTGTCTGCGCCATTCTTTCCGAGAGAATGAAATCAGCATGGGTTTTAAATCCCAAAAGCTGCGAGCGCTCATGGCGAAGGCGAACGATTTTTTTGACAATTTCCTGATTGTCAAAAGAGTCTTTGAAAGACCTTGAATTGTAAGCCAGCCAGAGCTTTTTTCTCAGCTCCCGATTGTTTGCATACTGCATGAATGGCAAAAAGCTGGGAGCTTGCAAATTGAAAAGCCATTTTCCAGGCTGACCTTTGCCTTCGGCTTCTTGAGCTGCCGCTTCGATCACGCCTTCCGGAAGTCCCAAAAGATCGGATTTGTTATCAATGACCAGCTCAAAAGCATTGGTGGCTTTGAGCACATTTTCTGAAAATTGAGGACCGAGGATCGAAAGCTCTTGATCGATTTTTTTCAATCTCTCTTTGTCCGCCGGAGACAGCAGAGCTCCGTTTCTTGAAAAATCTTTGAAGTACTTTTCAGTCAGCCGGATTTGCTCGGGATTCATTTTGAGAGCTTCGCGGTTCTCATAAACGTTTTTGATTTTCTCAAAGAGCTTCTCATCCAGAGCGATTTCACTGGCGAAAGCAGCCGACTTGGGCGAAATCTCTTTGGCCAAGGCCTGCATGTCTTCGCTGGCTTCAGCGCTGAAAAGATTGAAATACACAGACTGCACAATTTCGTAATCTTCGCTGGCTGTCTCAAGCGCCAAAATCACATTTTCAAAGTTCGGCTTTTCCGCTGAGTCTTTGATTTTTTTGATATTGACCCGAGCTCTTTCGATGCCATTTTCCAAAGCTGGTAAATAGCTGTCGAGAGTGAGCCGATCAAATGGGATGGCTTCGTCGCGAGTTTGAAAGGTTTTTTTGTCGAAGGCTTCAATGAATGGATTTTGAGAGCTTTGTGGTGCCATAGTTCAGAGGTACCACAGAAGGCTTCAGAAGGCGCGCATTTGCCAGACAAAT
Source organism: Pseudobdellovibrionaceae bacterium (assembly GCA_041288045.1). GTDB lineage: Bacteria > Bdellovibrionota > Bdellovibrionia > Bdellovibrionales > Bdellovibrionaceae > 21-14-0-10-47-8. The sequence goes on from JBGGMM010000129.1 coordinate 2,462, forward strand.
ACGCACCGTTTCAGAGAGATTTTATCGAGGCAATCCGCTGCCATAATAGCCATTGCCACTAAATCCATATGTGCAAACATTTATCAACATGCCGGTGCCGCTATAACGATAGCAATTTCCGCCGGTATTGTAGTTTTCTTGACCGTAACCATAAGTGCAAAAACCCATACGAGTTCCACCACCTGCCGGAAGGCAATATCCTTGGTAGTTCCCACACTGCACGTTTCGATTTTGTGCATCGTTAAGACCCGTATTGCACACCGAAGCCGCTTGTTGAGGGCAGTAGCCATTTGAATACTGAGAAATCGTCGGTGAGTATGTCACCTGCGGAATTGAAGTCCATTGGCTATTTTGAGTCGGGTACATGGTCGCCTGATTGGAGTAGTTCAAAACCGTGTTGTAGTTGTAGGCATTATATGAGTATTGAACATTAAAGAAAAAATCTTGGGCGCAACTGATTCCCCATTGAGGATTCATCACAGGGCGATAGCCAGTGGGGCATCCGCAAAAGCCATTGCTGAGAGTCCAATTGTAAGGAAGAAAGTGATTGCCAAACTGTTGGTAAGTCTGAGGCTGACAGCCTGGATTTCCAGGGATGTTGCAATCCTGTGCAGGAGTTGCAGCTTCAGAGCCGCCTCCATCATCACTCTTTTTACAAGCAATGAGACAAGCCACAACAGTCAGAGACATCAACAATGTGTAAACGGCCTTTTTCATAGGTTTCTCTCCTCGGGGCATTCGTATCCGATCTGATCCTATCCAAGTCTTATGCCACCTATAACAAAGCTTAAAACCAATCCCTTTTATTTGGCTCCGTTCCAAGTGCCCTTTTTGAGCTCTGATGCCGTAGAAAGGTGATGATTTCTTAGCCAAACCTATCCTCTTTTCAAAGCCATTTGTTTTTAACGGGGAGGAAGCTTTGCATCCTGTATGATCTGCCTTCATTTTTATTTCGAATCTAAAGGAAGAATATGATTTTCAAATGGACCACTTTGGTGATGATGGCGGTTTTTTTCGTCGCTTGTTCCAGCGGAAAAAATTCAGTTGAAGAGTTAGAGGCCCCTTTGCCCTCAGATTGCTCCGAAGGTGAAGTTTCAGATGTGGGAATTATCAATGGCAAGAAAGTGAAAGACGGCAGTTGGATTGAATCCAGCACGGGACTTCTTTTGTTTGATCATGACAACCATTCAGGCCTTTGCACAGTTTCGCTCGTCTCCCGCGATGTCATTTTAACTGCTGCTCATTGTGTGACTGAAAATGGTTTTTTATTTAATGGAAATGTTCACTTTGGAGCCAATCCCAGCTGCGACCAAGAAGATCTCAGAAGAGAACGGCAAGTTTCCATCAAAGAAATCATCGTTCATCCAAAGTACAGGGACGACGTTGTGGGATTCAATGATCTTGCTTTGGTGCGTTTGAGCCGAAAAGCTCCCAAAGGATTTTTTCCTGCCAAAGTTGCGGGAGAAGACACTTTCAAAAAACTTTCTGACCCATCAACTCAATTTGTCGCTGTCGGTTATGGAAATATCCGTGGCTACAATAAAGGGTACTCTCATTTTCCAAGGCTGCGCACGACCCCGATCCATTACTTTTCTGATCACAAAGAAAAACTCGGCACTCAAGACCTGACGGACCTGGTTCTGGATCAAAAAAACGGGGGGATGTGTTCTGGGGATTCTGGTGGCCCCTTGTACGCCAAAATCAAAGATCAAGTCTACATAGCCGGTGTGAATTCGGCTGTTGATAAAATAAACAAGTCAGAAGATCCCTGCAGTGGTTATTCCATTGCGATGTCCATCAATAATCATCGAGCTTTTTTGCAAAAGGCATTTGACGAATTGGCTCCGGGGCAGAAGAATCCTTTCTAAGGGGATTCTTCTGTGTCAGAACCGAAACGAGAATACTCAGAATTGAAATTGGCTCGTGGATTGATTTTCCATCAAGACCACATTCTTTTGGTGCAAAATTTAGAATTGGGACATTTCTATCTTCCTGGAGGCAAAGTTGATCCGGGAGAGTCGGTTCTCACAGCTCTCATTCGAGAATTTCAAGAAGAACTGGCATGGCAAATCCGACCAATGAAATTTTTGGGCTGTTATGAAAACGCTTGGAGACATCCAAAAAAATCAGGGATCCTCGTTGATATTCTTGAAATGAATTTTCTTTGGACCTGTGAACGCTTGGATGGGGAGCTCAATTTGAAAACTCCGGACAGCATGGAAAAGAAAATTTCTTTTCATTGGGCAAAGCTTTCAGAAATTCAAAATCTTCAGCTTCTGCCAAGCGAATTGAAAGAGATTCTGCCTCGTCTTCACCGAGAGTTGAATCAAGGCAAAATTCAAACATTTTGGGGAACCAGTCTGAAGCCGCAAGTGGCTCAGCACTATCGCTGACGGAGAGACGGATTTTTTTTCCCAGACCTAATGCCGGACAAGGGCTCAGCTGCCATCGGCTTGGATTTCAAGTCGAAAAACAGAGTCAAAAATCCATCGCAGTCGGAGCCAAAATTGAAGCCTTTCAGGACCTCGCCCTGACAACTGATTGACTCACGGTTGCATGGAAAAATCGGTGAAAATAAATCCATGGCAGCAATTCGATTTTCGGGAATGGCCAGTGGTCTTCCCCCCAACATTGTAGAACAGATCATGGATGCAGAACGCATTCCGATCAAGACAATGGAAAAATCGAAAGAGAAAGAAGACGGCAAATTAAAACTCGTCACGGACCTTGAATCTAAAATCAACGACATCACAAAAAACATCACTGAGCTGGTTGGCATTCGAGGATTCGTCAACAACAAATTAACTTCGGGTGATCCCAATATCGTCGATGGAACTGTGGATCCCAACACGGCAGTGACAGGTCAGTGGCAAATCGAAGTCGTGCAGCTGGCGCAAAAACCGGGAGCTGTTTCAAATGGTTTTCCGGATCGCAATGAAACCCAAATGGGAACAGGCTATTTACGCTTCGACACTCCAAATGGTCGAAAAGATGTTTACATCAACAACAGCAATAACACTTTGGACGGAGTGGCGTCGGCGATCAATGGCGCAGGACTTGGTCTGCAGGCGATGGTGTTGAATGACCGGACCGATAAGGACAATCCATTTCGATTGCTGGTGACTGGGCTTGATACTGGGGATGACCACACTGTGAATTTTCCGACTATCTACATGTTGGATGGCGATCAGGACATGTTCTTTGACCAATCCCGTCCAGCTCAAAATGCCAAAGTCAAAATCGACGGTTTCGAAGTGGAAGTGCCGGACAATATCGTTTCTGACTTGATCCCAGGTGTGACTTTGGATCTCAAGCAAGCAGCCCCTGGGCGGCCAGTGCGATTGAATGTCAAAGAGGATATGGAAGTCATCAGCGGCAAAATCAAGTCTTTCGTCGAGGCTTACAACGGAGCTCTGGGATTCATTCAGGGTCAGCACAAATTGCAAAAAGGATCTGACGGAAAAGAGCGCTTAGGACCTTTAGGCGGTGATGGCTTGATACGCTCGATTGAATCCACTCTTCGCCGGGTTATTTTGGACCCGCAAATGGGTCTTGCGGATAACATCAGTCGCATCAGTGATTTGGGAATTGTCTTCAATCGAAATGGAACTTTGGATTTCAATCAGGACAAATTCAACAAAGTCCTTTCTGCAAGTCCCAAAGGAGTGGCCGCATTTATGCGAGGAGATGGATCCAAAACGGGTTTCATTCCGTCAATGAAGAGACAGATCGGGGATCTGGTGAATTCGGCCTTTGGTCCAATTGCCAACCGCAAACGAGGGGTCCAGCAGAAAATTGATTCCATCAATCAGCGGATTGATAACAAAGAAAGACAATTGGTTCGTAAAGAAGAGTCTTTGCGTCGGCAATTTTCTGATTTGGAAAGCAAAATGTCGAAATTGCAGAGCCAAGGTGGGGCTTTGCAGGGTCTGGCGCAGATGGCCCAGGCTGGTAAGCCACCACAAGGGTAAGATTTCAGATGAGAAAAGATGAACTGGACCTTGTTGATGAAGATGAATTTGCCGAAAAGCAAAGTGAAAAGGACGAATAAGGAAATATGAGTCATCCGTATCAGAAGTACAAGCAGACATCGATTCAAAGCGCCAGTCGCGAGAAGCTGCTTCTCATGATGTATGAAGGAGCCATTAAGTTCACTAAGCTTGCCATCAAATCAGCTGAAGAGAAAAAAGTGGCTGAAAGGTGCATGAATATCGGGCGGGCTTTTGATATCGTTCTTGAACTCAACAATACTTTGGATCACAAAATCGGCGGTGAGCTGGCAGCTCGATTGGAGCAGCTTTATATGTTCATCACTGAACAGTACACGAAGGCCAATATTTCCGGGGACCCAGCGCCATTGAAGGCGTCATTGATAATTCTTGAGAATCTCTATGAGGGTTGGAAGCAGGCCATTGAGAAATTGAAAAAAGAAGAAGATAAAAGCGGCTCTGATAAAGCCGGATAGTTTTTGTATCCTTTTGCCTAGGAGGGGCTTATGGTTCGAATCATCGACTTACTCAATCACAAAAATCATTACCTGGAGAAATTTTATTCTCTGAATGAGAATGAACTTTTGAATTTTGCCCAAAATGATTTCACGAATTTGGAGAGCTTTTACCAAGCTCGCGAAAAAATTCTTGAAACCATCCGCTATATCGATTCAGAAATCGACCAAGTGCAGGAAACGCAACTCAATGATGCGCAAAAACGCGAAGTCGCAACTTCTTTGGCCATCAAAGAAGAATATGTGGGTCGCATCTTAGCGCAGGACCTTGAGATTTTGTCTTGTATCGAGTCCGCGAAGTCCAGTATCATTCGTGAATTGCAAGAGATCCGCAAGACGCGAAAAGCAGTGGGTTCCTATAAAAGCCGTCAATTCAACAATCGATTGGACGAAGAAGCTTAGGACCTTTTGATTTTCTCCTCTGGGATCTTCCGAGGAGAAACATGAAAAAGTCTTTTGCGTTCACATTTGTCCTCTGTTCAGTGGTTTTGAGCTGTCAGAATTCAAAACCAAAACC
>JBGGMM010000130.1:0-6244 GCA_041288045.1 Pseudobdellovibrionaceae bacterium
CCATCGAAAATCAGCGCCGGTAGCTGATAGCAAAGCGACTTTCCCATCCCTGTCGGCATCAGCACCAGAGCCGATTGTCCTGCCAAAACAGAGAGCAAAACCGCCTCTTGATCGCCGCGAAATTCGTCATAACCAAAAGCCTGTTTTAATTTCTGTTTCAGCACAGGCTTCGCATTATTTGCGCACTGCATTTAATTCACCTATCAGAGAAGTGTTTGATACCTCTTCATTGGCATGATAGTTCCATATGTTCTTTCAAACCAAATACAAAGTTCATGGGGAGCTTATGGCGAAGAAATGGGACATTAATACGGTACGCAACATCGGGATTTCCGCACACATCGACTCTGGAAAGACGACTCTTTCTGAGCGTATTCTCTTTTACGGCGGACGAATCCATGCCATTCACGAAGTGAAAGGCAAAGACGGCGTTGGCGCGACCATGGACTCGATGGATCTCGAAAGAGAAAAAGGGATCACCATCCAATCAGCAGCCACTCAAGTGCAGTGGAAGGATTACACAATCAATCTGATCGACACCCCCGGGCACGTGGACTTCACCGTTGAGGTTGAACGTTCACTTCGAGTTCTGGATGGCGCGATCCTCGTTCTTTGCGGCGTGGCGGGAGTTCAATCCCAGTCCATCACCGTCGATCGTCAGATGAAGCGTTACGGCGTTCCTCGTTTGGCATTCGTCAACAAATTGGACCGTCAAGGTGCGAACCCTTTCCGCGTTTGCGATGCACTGGTTGAAAAGCTGCGCTTGAACGCTTGCATGTTCCAAATCCCAATCGGTTTGGAAGAAAAGCACGTGGGCATCGTTGATTTGGTGACCATGAAAGCTTACGTCAACGAAGGCGAAAGCGGCGAAGACATCAAAGAAATTCCAATCCCTGATGACTTGAAAGCGCAAGCTGAAGAATACCGTCAGAAAATGATCGAAAAATTGGCCGACGTGGATGAAACCATTGGCGATAAATTTTTGATGGGCGAAGCCGTCACTCTCGAAGAAATCAAAGCAGCCACTCGAAAAGCTGTGATCGCTCTGAAGCTAGTTCCGGTTTTCTGCGGATCTGCTTTCAAAAATAAAAACGTTCAGCACTTGTTGGATGCAGTCACTTATTACCTGCCGACTCCAGCTGAGAAAAAAGAACACGCTTTGGATTTGGACAACAACGAAGCGAAGCTTGAATTGTCTCCAGACAATGACAAGCCGCTTTGCGCTTTGGCTTTCAAATTGGCGGTCACTCCTTTTGGTCAGCTCACTTACATGCGGGTTTACCAAGGGAAAATGGGCAAAGGTGATTTCATCATCAACACCACCAACAAAGAGCGCATCAAAATCCCGCGCATGGTCCGTATGCACTCGGACAAGATGGAAGATATCGACGTGGCTTACGCCGGTGACATCATTGCGATGTTCGGTGTGGACTGTGCTTCCGGTGATACTTTCGCTGTTGAAGGTTACAATGTGTCCATGCAGTCCATGCACATTCCTGATGCGGTGATCTCTTTGGCCATTGCGCCCAAAGAAAAATCCGGAGCCAACAACTTTTCAAAAGCTCTCCAAAAGTTCCGTAAGGAAGATCCCACTTTCCGAGTTCACCGTGACGAGGAATCTGCGGAGACCATCATCTCCGGAATGGGCGAGCTTCACTTGGAAATCTACGTTGAGCGGATGAAGCGAGAATTCGCCTGCGAAGTTGTCGTGGGTAAACCTCAGGTTGCCTACCGTGAAACCATCGGCCAAGAAGCCGCTTATGATTACACTCATAAAAAGCAAACAGGTGGTTCCGGTCAGTTCGCAAAAGCTGTCGGAAAAATCCGTCCATTGCCTCCGCAAGAAGATGGCGCTGTTTTCAAATTCAACAACAACGTGGTCGGTGGACGTATTCCTCGCGAATTCATCCCGGCTGTTGAAGAGGGTTTCAAAGAGCAATGTGCAAAAGGCCCATTGATCGGATTCCCAATTGTCGGCGTTGAAGTGGATTTGGATGACGGCTCTTACCATGACGTGGATTCCAGCTACATGGCCTTCAAAATCTGCGCGATGGCAGCAATGCGAGAAGTTTACAATAAAGCCAAGCCCACAGTGCTCGAGCCGATCATGAAGCTTGAGACCACAGTTCCTGATGAATATCAGGGTGCGGCCGTTGGTCAGATCAACCAGCGACGGGGTGTCATTGTGAACACCACGGCGTTTGAAGGCAACGCTGTGATCGAAGCGGAAGTTCCGCTTACAGAGATGTTCGGCTACTCGACTGATTTGCGATCTGCGACCAAAGGGAAAGGCGAATTCTCAATGGAATTTGCTAAGTATCAGGCGGCTCCTCGCACCATCCAGGATGAGCTGGCGAAGAAGTACGCTGAGAAGCGGGCTGCTGAGAATAAGTAATCTTTTGCTGGAAATTTTATGTTTCGAAGAGGCTGGGTGTGAACCTGGCCTTTTTTTTGGACCGAGGCTCCATCCACGATGTTGTTCGTTGGTATGGTGTGCCGACGGACAACATCGTGGATGGGGGTCTCGAGCACAGCGGTGCCGGGTGTAAACGTGAGTGTGTCCGTCCGTGTGAAGGCTTCCAGACGGCCGTCCGGGCCGTCTGGCAAGGGTTTTTGGGATGGGGCAGAGTATGCTTGGTCGCTTGGCTTTCTCTTCTTTGGTCTGGGTTGGTTTTTCGTTTTTTCTGGATTGCTGCGGTCTTGAATAACCTTTCTTGGGATTTAAACTGTGATATCCTCTTTCTTACTTTATGGGATTTGTATTGGTTCTTTTTGATAGGCTCCGATGACTTTGATCGCGGTCGTTTCTGTTGTCATTTTGCTTGTTTCTTTTTTGTGTTCACTTTTGGAAGCTGTTTTTCTTTCTATCAATCCCGCCTTTGTGGCTTTGGCAGTGAAAGAGAATCGGCGCAGCGGGCGGCTGCTCGAACACCTTAAAGAGAATATCGATCGGCCGATTTCGGCCATTTTGACTTTGAACACGATTTCTCACACCATTGGCGCTTCGGTGGTTGGAGCTTTGGTCCAGAAGCAATTTGGTGATGAATTTGTCACTGCTGCTTCTATTGTTCTGACCATTGCCATTTTATTTCTTTCAGAAATCATTCCCAAAATTATTGGCGCGACTTATTGGAAAGAGCTGGCGCCTGTGGCCGCCTACACCATTCAGCTTTTGATTTTTCTGCTTTTTCCATTGGTTCGAATGTCTGAGCTTTTGGGAAAGCTTTTCAGCCGTCCGGATACAGCCAGCGTGACTCGTGAAGAAATGCTCGCCACCGCTGAAATCGGGGTTGAAGAGGGAACTCTTCATAAAAAAGAATCCGCAATTATCAAAAACCTGCTGATGCTGAATAATATGTTTGTCTCTGACATTATGACTCCCCGATCGGTGATGTTTGCCTTGGAAGCCGAAGAGACTGTTGAAGAGATTGCGAACAGGTTCAAGCCCCTGCGCTTTTCCCGGATCCCTGTTTACGATAGCAACTTGGATAACATCATTGGCCTCACTCACCGTTATAAAATTCTGGAAGCCCTTTCCAGCGACAAACACAAAACTCTGGTTCGCGAAATCACAACGCCAATCAATAGCGTTCCCGAACGCATGACAGTGGCTGGAGTGATCGATCTTTTTGTGAAGCGTAAAGAGCATCTGGCTTTGGCCGTTGATGAGTACGGAATTGTCACAGGGCTAGTAACTTTAGAAGATGCGATTGAAACTCTGCTTGGAGTTGAGATCGTCGATGAATTCGACAACATCACAGATATGCGCCAGTACGCTTTGGAGCAATGGCAGATTCGCAAAAACCAATTGCGCAAACCTTCTTAAGACGTCTTAAATAACAGTCAGTGTTAGAAACTATTTTGAAGCTCTTTCCATCAGGGGCGGTGTGCGGCTGGTCGTGTCTGGTGTCAAAACAATCCATCTCAGACCCAAGATAAACACTCCAGTTAAGAAGGCCAAAGCCAGGAAAAGACTCAAGGTTTGAAGATCAGATTTTCTTTTATCGGTCGCCATAAGAAGGATTTCAACTCCACAGTTTCTAAAAGCTCTGTTAAGCATGAAATATGCCTTCATCAACAGTGTCTAAAGGAGTCCTATGACCAAGCAGCAGCTGGCTCAGAAAATCTATGAAATTTCCTATCTCACTGGAGAATTCAAATTGCGCTCGGGAACCACTTCACATGAGTACTTTGATAAATACAGATTCGAATCTCAGCCCGAAATTCTCAGAGAAATTGCCAAACAGTTGGTTCCGCATATTCCAGCTGGAACAGAAATTTTGGCAGGACTTGAAATGGGCGGGATCCCAATTGCCACTGCTCTCAGTTTAGAAAGCGGCATTCCCACTGTTTTTGTGCGAAAAAAAGCCAAGGATTACGGAACTTGCCAATTTGCCGAAGGCTTGGATGTGAAAAATAAAAAAGTTTGCCTGATTGAAGACGTCATCACTACGGGTGGCCAAGTGATTTTGAGCACCCAAGACCTCAGAGGTTTGGGAGCCCAAGTTCAACACGTTCTCTGTGTCATTCACCGGGGCTCAGGAAAAGAAAACAAGCTGGCCGAAATCGGACTCGAGATGAAAGCCCTTCTCACAATGGATGACCTCAAAGCTTAGGGTGCCTTTCTCTTTTTCCTTCACTCACCGCGCCATTGGCTATTGGTAGGGAGTCATTAAACTGGAATCGCTATTGCGAAGCGAAAGAAAGGCACTTTCGATCCAGTCCTTGTGATAGACGACGCTGGTATGAGCCGCCACATAAGCACATAGAGCGTTGTTGTTCAGTGGGTTCATGACGAAAGAAGCAACCCCAGTGACTACAAATTGTCCGGCTGTATTTTTCGTGATGGAAGGACCACCCGAATCCCCGCCGCAAATCCCCTGTCCTTTTGTTTGATCAATATAAATCATTTCATTTCCGGGAAGATTTTGAAATTCAGCCGCTTCCGCTGGAGTTTGCGCTCCTGAAAGTTCGGCCAGATATCTTTGCTCAGCAGAGGTGATTGGCGGAACCTCACCGATTCGCAAGGAGATCGGTCCCCCGAAATCACCATAGTAATCCGGATTCACCATACCAAATCCTGTGATCAAAATGGGGAAGCCATCAGGAATTGACTGAAACTGTGCCGATAACTTCAAAGGATTGTAAGCCGAGGGCGCTTGTCCGGAAATGCGAACCAAAGCCACATCTCCCCGATTGGTTGTCTGAGAAGAGAGCGGATCCCACAGAGGATGAATCCGAACCGCTGAAGCTTTTCTCTTTTTACTTTCCAAAGTGTTGTTCACACTTTCGCACTCGGGCTGCGAAGTGAAGTAAACACTGACATTGCTCGGCGATGATTGAGATCGATCCACACAATGAGCGGCAGTCAAAACCAAATTTTTATCAATCAAAGAACCCGTGCAGATTGAAGAGTGGCGATTTCCGTATTCAGTGTAATCCTGGATGATGAACACAACACCTTTCGAAACCCAAGAATTTTGTAGGACGGGTTCACCGCCGACAATACCAACCGAGGGACTGACCCCACCTGACTGACATTCAGCGCTTTCACCCTGATCTCCTTCTTCTCGTTCCCAGGTGTAGGGGCTCTCACCTCCGGCAGAGGCGTTTTGTGAATCTCTCTGGGAAGAACATGCCATCGTTAAAGAGAGAAAAGATAAAAACAAAAAAATATTTGAAATTCGAAGTTCCATCGTGGACCTCACTTTAGTCAAAAGTGATACTGGAAAAGAAAAAGCGAATCCAGAGCTCCCCGGGAAAAGCCAAAGTTTATGTCATCAGTCAGAATTGGAGTTTTGCGTTGATGTGATTTTACGGATTGCAATTCGTAAAAACGATAGCAAGGGCGTCTGAGAAACTGCTCTTTACCATTTCTTAAAATTGCTTTGTCATTTCTCAGCAGCGATATAAGCAATCCAAGAGAGGCAGGATTCCCCTTTTTCGGTGCGCGTAAAAATCCCATCACCCTCGCCGGCCTTTGTCGTTCCTTCCCAATAAACATGAGTTTTTTTAAAACCCACTTCTTCAAGAATTTCTCTGAGTTCAGGGATGGACCACATTCGCCAATCATAAGTGAAAACTTTTTCGACTTTCTTTCCACCCTTTGGCTTGAAGTGAATATAAAAAAGAGCGCGATTGCTGACTGGATCAAAACCAGTTTGATCCCAATAATAGGTGAATCCTCGGTGCTTGGTCGGCTCTTCAATCGCGTCGTAACACTGACTGCCGCCAAAACAATCCA
>JBGGMM010000131.1:0-7063 GCA_041288045.1 Pseudobdellovibrionaceae bacterium
CCCATCAACGACAAAATAGTGGAGTAAGTAACCTAAACCAACAAATGTTAACAAAATACGAATTTGTTTAATCGTTTTGGCGTCCTCAATTTCTTGCCAAATGCTTTTCCAGGGAGTTGTATTCAACTGCCAACTTGGGAAAAGAAAATAGATGATTCGATCAAGTAACGGTAATTTCATAAAAATTTTCATTTAACTTATCGGAAATTCTATAAATACTTGCCTGGACCTAGGCCCTAATTAAAAACTTATTTGGTTAAATCTTAAGCACATGACCGCTAAAATATGAGACGGCTCTGGACTTCATGCTCGGCAGCACCTGAGGACATTTCTGCGCTGAATCAACTCAGTCCGAAAAACTCGATTTCCCCTGTTTTCCCCCACACCAACCCCAAAATCCTTCCCTTTCCGAGCATTCGGTGAAATGATCTGATCCTTCAAAAGGATTCGCAAAGTGCCTGAATTGACTGAGCTTCTGCATGTTCTCTCGACCCGGATTTCGATTTGGTCTTCGTCGCTTGTTGCTTTGGCGATGGGGTCGGCTGTTGGTTATCTTATTTATGGAATTTATACGACTTCGCTTCGCAAAAGTGCGGAGAGCGAGGCTTCTGAGCTTTTGCAAGAGGCCAAAGATGCGGCCGAGCTGAGATTGCTTGAAGAAAAAGAGCGCACTCAGGAAATCGAAGCTGAACTTTGGGCCAAAGACGAAAAGCAGATGCTGCAAACTGAAGAGCGCATCGAAGAGCTTGAAGAACTGGTTCAAGAAAAGAAGCAAAAGGCTGACAATCGCTACAGTCAAGAGCGGCAGAAAACCGTCCAGTATGAAAACGAAGTCCGAGAAGGCGAAAAACAAATTCAAGCCATGGATTTGGAGCTGCAGAAAATCAAATCTGAGCTGCAAAAACTCACTCAGGATATGGCCCAGAAACTGGCTTCGCAATTGGGCACAACACCCGAACAGGCCAATGAAGAGCTCATCTCTCAGCTCATTCAAGAATCAGAAAAGCGAGCTTATGAAATGGCTCGAGAACTTGAAGAAGACGTCAAAGAGCACTCAGAGCAAATGGCAAAAGAGATCCTCGACACCGCTCTGACCCGCTTTGCCCGCCCCTACTCGGCTGAGCGCGGGATCGCTCCGGTTTACTTTGAGACTCCTGAGCAAAGACGCAATTTGATTGATGAAAAAGGCGAGAACATCAAGACCCTCGAAGCCGTCACCGGCTGTGACATCATCGTCGAAGAGGGAATGGAGATGATTGGTGTGGCTGGCTTCGATCCAGTTCGCCGCGAGCTCACGCGCAGAACCTTGGAAAGATGTCTGAAAGAAAAAAAGCCTCTCACTCCCGATTCCATCCGCCGCATTTCAGAAAATCAAAAAAGAGAAATCCTGGGACAGATCAAACGCGATGGCGACAATTTGGCCAAAGAGCTCAAGCTTGAAGGAGTTCACCCAGAAATTCGACAAATGATGGGAAGTCTTCGTTTTCGCTACAGTTTCACTCAGAATCAGTATTTCCATTGCGGCGAAGTGGGCTGGCTAGCCGGCCTTTTGGCCTCTGAACTTCGCAGTGTCGACATCAAAAAAGCTCGCAGATCCGGAATGCTTCATGATCTGGGCAAAGCCATGGATCACGAAATGGACGGCGGTCACGCTGTGATCGGCGCCGACTTCATTGCCAAAAGAAATGAAGCCCCTGACGTCATTCATGCTGTGAAAGCCCATCACTATGACGAGCAACCTTCAACCGACATGGCCTTTCTGGTCATCGCGGCTGATGCCATCTCAGGAGCTCGCCCCGGCGCTCGAAGATCCACCATTGAATCTTACAACCAGAAAGTCACAGAGCTGGAAGCGATTGCGCGAAGCTTTGACGGAGTCACCGATTGCTACATCCTCTCGGGCGGTCGTGAATGCCGAGTCATGGTGAACAGTCGAAAAGTCGACGACACCCAAGCCTTGAAGCTCAGCCATGAAATCGCTCAACGAATTGAAAATGAGTGCAATTACCCAGGACAGATCAAAGTCGTGGTGGTGCGAGAGACTCTGGTGTCAGAAACAACCAGAGCCCACGCTTAAATTTAACCGCGATTGTGATACTGCTCTTGTGTGAATTCATCCACCAAGATCGCATCATAGCGAACCGTCGCCGCTTCTTTCCACAGATTGTACTCTTCGGCAGTGATCACGCCTTGAGATTTGGCATCGTCAAATAGTGCCGGTCCTTTTTTCTTCACCAGCACTTTTTGTTTAACGGCCTGACGAACTTTCTTTTCAATCGCTTCTGATTTGTGAACCAGCTCCATGGCATAATCAAGTCTTGCCACTTGCTCGGTGTTTCGATCTTTCGGGATGTAAATCCCCTCGGTCAGACGCTCGCGCAGCTCCCCGCCCTTCAAGACCCCAGAGACCACCACATGCTGCAAGTGATCCGAAGCCGAGCTGCCAATGGAAATCATGCGAGACCAAGTCCCCAAAAGGTCTTTGAAAATGAAATTCAACAATCCAAAGACAATTTTACCAAATCCCTTTTGCTCAACATTGTACATATTATCGAAAATGCCATCGAAAGCTTTTTGAATTTCGTTGAGTGCATATTTCAAAACATAGCGAGCATAGGCCAGATCTTCTGGTCTTCGCCCTTCGGCTTCAAATCTTCTGAGAGTCGAAGTTCCGATGTACATCCATGAAAGAATATCGGCGAATCGTCCTGTGACTTTTTCGCGGAATTTCAAAGATCCCCCGAGAGTTCCCATGGCCAAATCCGCCAAAATCGCAAAACTGGCCGAAGCCCAAGTCAGTCGACGGTAGTAAGGAGCCAAAGGCCCGCTGTAATTGAAGTAAACCACATAACCCCGAGTCAGACTCAGGATAAAGGAGCGAAAGGAATTTCGAACCACATGTCCGATATGACCCCAGAAAGCATTGTCAAATCCGGCCAGATCTTTTTTCTCAAGGGTATCGACTTCTTTGAAAGCATAAGGATGGGCCCGCAATGCCCCTTGCCCGAAAATAATCAAAGTGCGAGTCATGATATTCGCGCCTTCAACCGTGATCCCAATCGGCGTCGCCACATAAATTTCAGCCAAGAGATTGCGCGGCCCCATGGAAATCCCAGCACCACCCATCACATCCATGGCATCGTTGATCAATTTTCGGCCCAGCTCTGTCGAGTAATATTTGGCCATAGCCGTGATCACTCCAGGCTTGATGCCTTTATCAATCGCTCCCAAAGTGAAGCGTCTCATCGCCTCAAGACCGTAAGTGAAGCCAAAAATCCGAGCCAGAGCTTCTTCGACACCTTCAAATTTTCCGATGGAAACACCGAACTGCTGACGAACCACTGCATGCGCTGAAGTCACTCGAGTGCTCAGCTTGGCTCCGCCCACAGCTTGTGCCGGCAGAGAAATCCCGCGACCGGCAGCCAAGCATTCCATGAGCATGGTCCAACCGCGCCCCGCCCCTTCGGCTCCACCGACGATGGCATCGATCGGCACCACCACATCAGTTCCACGAGTGGGGCAATTGTAGAAAGGAACTCCGAGTGGATCATGACGTTTTCCAAGCTCCACTCCGGCGGTTTTAGCCGGAATCAAAGCGCAAGTGATCCCCACATCTTCGCCTTTGCCGAGAAGATTTTCAGGATCGCGAAGACGAAAGGCAAGACCCACAATGGTTGAAATCGCAGCCAAAGTGATCCAGCGTTTGTTCCAATTGATTTTCACATAAAGCTTGCCGTCACTTCCCTTAAAGACGACGCCAGTCGATGTGATCGATCCCGCATCGGATCCCGCCGTCGGCTCAGTCAAGCCAAAACAAGGAATCTCTTCACCGACGGAAAGACGTGGCAAGTAATGTTTTTTCTGCTCATCAGTTCCGTAGTGAACCAAAAGTTCACCGGGCCCAAGAGAATTTGGCACCATGATGGTGATACAAGTGGACACCGAACGGCTCGCCACTTTCATCACGACTTCCGAGTGGGCAAGAGCTGAAAATCCAAGCCCGCCGTACTCTTTCGGAATGATCATCCCAAGAAAGCGTTCTTTCTTGATGTAATTCCAAACATCCTGCTCAAGCTCGCGTGTGCGCCACACATTCCAAGCATCGATTTTTTTGCAAAGCTCTTCGACAGGTCCCTGCATGAAGGCTTTTTCTTCGCCCGTGAGCTCGGGGTAAGACTCCTGCATGATTTTTTTAAAATCTGGCTTTCCAGAGAAAAGATCTTTTTCAATCCAAGTCACACCCGCCTCGAGCGCTGCCCGCTCGGTCGGTGAAATCTTTGGCATGAAGGGCGCCATCACTTGCATCAAAGGCCCAGACACCAACAAGCGGCGAATGGGTTTGATATTGAAAATGACCGCAATCACCGCAAAAGCGATGATCAGTCCCATGGGTGCAGCAAAGCCCACCAGCATTGCGGCAATCAAAATCGTCCAAACGATGAAGGGACTTCCCATGTAGCCGACGATAATGACAGCTAAAACTGAAAGCAGAGTCCACAGGCCACAGTTGTCGAGAAACAAACCATAAAATCCTAAATTCTCCACGAAGCACTCCTCAATGATGTTGCTTTAATTATGATGATCGCTGCCTGATAAGTTGGCAAGAACTCTCAGCTATTTGAATCTTTCAAGAAAGGATCGAGAAATTATGAAACAGAACACTCGCGGGTGGACCTAGACCTTTAAAGTTGGAGCTCTAAAACCTGCGCTTTTTTAGAGGTGAATCTTAGGTTTGACATGAGGGACACCAGTACGTCGAGCGCCCCGCCATCACCGAATGCTTGATCGGTGTGCTGCAAATCACACACATCTCACCTTTGCGATCATAGACCTGATGAGAGTCCTGATAGGATCCCTCAGAACCTTGAGTGCCGAGAAAATCCGAAATACTGGACCCACCCTTGTCGATGGATTCTTGCAAAACAGAGCGAATGGATTCGACCAATCGCTGAGCTTGCTCTTTGGTGATTCGGTCACTGCGCTTTTGTGGTTTGATCCCTGCGCGAAACAGAGCTTCCGAGGCGTAGATATTGCCAACACCGACAACTAATTTCTGATCCATCAGTGCCGTTTTGAGCGGAGCTTTTTTGGTTTTCAATTTTTTAAAAAGGTACTCAGCCGAAAATTCATCGCTCAAAGGCTCCACCCCGAGTGATTTCAATCGCGGACTGCGATTCAGTTCGCGCAAGTCATAAGTTTCAAAAATTCCGAAACGACGAGGATCGCGAAAGGCCAAGCGAAGGCCCGAAGAAAGATACAAATAAATATGATCATGCAAAAGCTCCTCACCTGGCCCTGCGACTCGCCAAGTTCCGGTCATCCCCAAATGCGAAAGAATCCCACCCTTCTCTGTTTCGATGAGCAAATACTTCGCCCGTCGAGTGATCGCTAAAATTCGAGCTCCACACAAAGCCTGCAGGCGACGAATCGGCATGGGATCACGAAGATCCTTGCGCAAGAATTCAAACCTCTCAATGCGAGGATGATCAGCGATGAGAGCTGCGAGTTCACGCTTGACGGTTTCAACTTCGGGAAGTTCTGGCATAGGCCATTTAACTATCTGAAATAACTTAGTATTGCAATTGCGTTATTTGGCATACCAGCGGATACTATTATGTTGGCCGAAGACGAATCGCATTCCGAGAAAGAAGACCGATTGATGGCATTAGGCCTATCTTTCAAGAAAAGAATTTTATTTGTTGCTTTCACTTACCGGAGGTCTAGTTCCTATGAAAAAGAAATCTATCGAATTATCAGCGCGCGAATTGCAAACAAAAATGAAAGAAAAGTCTACAAATAGAAAGATTAAGGATTCCGATATTGATTACTCTGAGATTCCAAAGCTTTCCGCAAAAGATTTGAAAAAAATCAAAAGAGTCGGCCGCCCGATTGTAGGAGAATCACCACGGCGTGCGATTTCTGTAAGAATTGAAAAGCACAGCTGAGAAGACAGGCGTTGGATACCATTCTCTGATCAATGAGATTTTAAAAAAGGCTGTGTAATAAAAAGAAGACCTTTTGGAATATCCGATGAATTTTATACCTGATGAATGTGAACAGCTTGACTTCAAGTTTGAGGACAAACTCCCTTAGCTGTTGAGAGATTCATTCTATTTTTTCATTCCTCGCGAATTCGTTCACCAGAGCCACCTGGAGCTCAAAGACTCTGGAATTCACCGAAGTTTTTTCGAACAAAAAAATTTCCGATACTAAAAAACGTCCTCAGAAAATCGATTTTATGCGATAGGCAATCAGCCAAATTGAATGACTCTCTTTTTTTTAGAGGAGACTATCAGCGAAGAAATCATAAATTCATTTTGCATAAATGCTTTATCAATGGGAAAGCAACCAGAACAAAAGGAGTTCTTATGAAATTCATTTTCATCGCAATGGCCACACTGGCATTGTCACTCGGAGCCTTTGCAAAAGGGAACGGTAAGTATCACGGCGACAATCAATATATTTACACCGATCTTGATCCGAATTTTGATATCAATATTGCTCTTGCCGAATGCGGAAATGATCTTGCAAAGGAAAGAGATCACCTGATTAAAAAAGGCTACACAATCGTCTCTATAGATCCTTGCACGGCCTTTCAATCGGCCTTCTTCAGTGGCGGAATCCAAATTCGCGGAAGAATTTCCTTCGCTCGATAATTCAAGTTTCTTAGTTTCTTCAAGAGCACGTCTTTTCCAAGACGTGCTTTTTTTATGATCTCAACTTCTCATTCGGCATGGCTTGTTCATTCGCTCGAAGCGAAATAATTGGATTTGCCGCAGAAGATCCCAGACCTAGGTCGTCTTTAATCCGATCCCATTTCTTGAGTTCAGGTCCACTGGTAAAATGACCCTCAGTGGACTCTCAACGTTTTTTCTTTTTTAATCTGAAATTATTGAGGGTTCTTACTCCCCTCCTTGTCGCAGCCCCCTGTTTTGCATTGGATCCATTCACTGGACTGATGAACAATATCTATTATGGAATGCCTCTCTGTTCTAGCATTCAGAAGTCCCACTTAGACAAAACCACCATCAAGAGCTGCGGTCCTTCCTTTCCCACCACCCAG
>JBGGMM010000132.1:0-3171 GCA_041288045.1 Pseudobdellovibrionaceae bacterium
AGTGTTACTTCAAGCAAAACGGTCAAATCGATTAAATTAGTGTTCAAAGAATTGCGCGATTCTGTCATTAGAATTAGATTATATTCTTTGGTCGCTATTAAATTTCATTGAATATTTATATATAGTGTGGGACACTATATAATGAATGGCGCAGTTTGAATTTGTTGCATGGCTAGTGAAGTGGATATTAGAGCAGGAAAGGTTTGATTTTGATTGGGATCATGGCAATTCCACAAAGAGCTTGCAAAAGCATAGGGTTAGTTCTGAAAGTGCAGAACAAGCTATTTTGAATAAGGACTTATTGGTCCCTCTTGGAATTCAAGTATCCCCAGTGACCAACGAACCCAGATTTGGAGCCTTAGGTACGGATTTTTCGGGAAAGAAATTATCTCTTTGTTTTACAATTCGTGAAGGGCGAATTCGAATCATTTCAGCCCGCCCAATGAGTAAGCTTGAAAGGAAAAATTATGAGTCGCTACGTTAAAAATGAAAAAGGCTATGAGAAGTCTTTTGAGGCAGATTGGAAGGCCGTTAAAAAGGGACTCAAAAAAGTTCGGGCAGAAATTGGTGAGCCTAAAAAGGTTCCAACATCTATTGCTTTAGATCCGCGCTTTGTCGCAGACTTAAAGAAAGAAGCACAAGCTCGTGGCATTCCCTATCAGGTTCTTATGCGAATGTTTATTGTTGAAGGTTTTCAGCGTTTAAAAAAGAAACCTGCCTAGATCTCCCTAACGCCCTTTCAAGGCAGCCTTTCATATCCGCCCAGTATCCTTGAGCCTTCTAATCGGGGAGTGTTACTTCTGTGAAGCTGATCAAAACGAATAAAATCGAGTTTAGGAAATACCGCAATTCTGCCAATTAGATTGGGTTTTGGAGCGCCAGGTCCGACGTACCAGTTGAAGTGTCATCCAAATTGTGGTCCGATTTCCTTAACTTCCGGCTGTGACCTAAAAAAGGATTTTTATGAAAAGTTTGGGCTTGGTTTTTCTTTCCATTCTTTGTTTGGCAACGGCTTGCGAGCGGCAAAAAAATGAGGATCCAAAAGAGTCTTTCAAGGGTGGCGTGCAAACTTCCCCAACTGGAAATGAGGAATCCAAGCCGCTCGTTCTAAGCGAAAGGGCCTATTATAGCTATGTCGACCCAGTGACAAAGTTAAATACTCACATGGTCTATGATGGAAGTAATTCTGAAGACGCCATTTTGTGTCGGTCTTTTTTGGATGAACTAGAGGCTGGCAAAACAGATCTTATTGAAAGTATCCCGGCTTCAGAAACTTCACGCCATGAGGTGTTGCGAGGTTGCGCTCGAGAAAATAAGATGGGCAATGGGTTGATGCTGGTGGCTCGAGCTTCGCTTTCTGTTTCGAGAAAGCTTGAGCTTTTCAAGCTGTTAGTTGAGAAATACAAGTTTCCAACGGGCCTCGCCAGTCATGTCAACTCCTATGATGAAGGTTTCAAGGCACCGGTAGATAGCTATTCTGTTTTGAATGTGGTTGCAGAAAATGACGAATTGTTGCCGTTGACTGAATACTTAATTTCGCAAAAAGCGCTCAATACCTATATTGCTTATCCCTTTGGCTATAACAATGGGCCAGAAGGTGATTGGTGTCGGCCTCCACTTGTGCTGGCGACTTTCGTGAATCCATTTTTACGTTATTCCAGTCCATCTTTTAGCCCACGGGAGACCCTTCAAATTAAAACCTTTAAGATCCTCATGGAAAATCGCTACACCTATGCAAGTGCGCCGATGAATATTTGGGATTGCACAGGTGAACATAGATATGAAACCGTTTTATCCTATCTCGAAAGAATCAAATCAAATCCCTCTACCAAAATGGAAAATCTAGATGAGGCCATTCGGATTTGTAAGTCGGCGCTAGCTCATTAATGGTCATTTTGGGCAGAGCTTTAATATTTGGGATTGATCAACAATCATTCCCTTCCTAGACAACTCAAAATAGCTTTGCGACATTTGAGATATGCGAAAATTTCCGTTCTACTGGATTGATGCATTTGCGAACCAAAAATTAGGCGGCAACCCTTGTGCCGTTATATTGAATGCCGATTCACTTTCTAGTGATGAGATGCAAAAGATCGCTCAAGAGATGAACTTATCCGAGACAGCCTTTGTTTTGCATTCGGATAACAGAAAGTTTGCTGCGAGATACTTTACACCTCAAGAAGAACTGCCATTTGCCGGTCATCCAACCGTGGCTGTCGCTCAAGCCCTTGCGCAAGCGGGCCTTCTTGATTTTCCATCAAACCTGCCAATACAGATCTCTCTAAAACTTCCTGCTGGATTAATTCCAGTCGAAGTTCGGCGCGACAGAGATGGCTCTTCTCAGGTTCAAATGTCCCAGTTAGCACCTCAATTTAAGAGGATCTATGATCCACAGCAGATTTTGCCGATCTATGGACTTTCTGTCGACGACCTTTTGCCAGGAGCTGTGATTCAAACAGTTTCGACCGGCAGCCCGGTGTTGATGATTCCCTTGAAAGATCACGCATCCTTGAGAAAAGTAAAATATATGGACGGTTCCGCCTACGACAGGTTAAAGGCAGAAGGAGATTTCCTTTTTCCTCACCACTTTGTATTAAAAGGCGCAACTGAAAATGGAGCGACATTCGCAAGAAGTTTGGGAACTCCGCCAAACACTCTTGAGGATCCCTTTACTGGCTCCGCAACAGGCTGCATGGCGGCCTATCTATGGAAGTATGGACTGATATCAAAAACCCGCTTTGTTGCAGAACAAGGCCATTGGATGGGCCGGCCCGGTTGTGCTGATGTTGAAGTGATCTTGGAGAATAATCAAATTCAATCAGTTCTAGTCACGGGCACAGCTCAGACAATTATCGAAGGTTCTTTCAGTTTAGATTGATTTGCCCGAGAAATGTTTTTGTCTCGTCTTTTGGATTCCAATGGAACTTCGTTACTTAATTGAGCGAATAATGTCCTGAAAGTAATCCGACTTTTCGTGCCGTGGGTACCAAACAAGTGCGAGTGGATCTTCAAACATTTGCCCACGATTTAACTTTATTAGATCCCCACTTTCTATAAACGGTTTAGCAATGCTTTCGGTCAGAGTTCCAAAACCAATTCCCACAGAAAACATTCGAATAAGTGCAGCATTTTCGTTCACATATAAGCGATCAGGTCTTTTTGAATTTTCAA
>JBGGMM010000133.1:0-3026 GCA_041288045.1 Pseudobdellovibrionaceae bacterium
GATGTAGAATTTCAGTGAGAAGCTCTCTTTCTTTTTGCACTAAGATTTCTGTATTTGAAAGCAAGCTTTCATCAGATAATTTTTTTAGATTCATAATTCCTCCGAAACTGAAAGCACCATAGCATGGGTTTTAAAAAGTGAATTTTGCTTAAGCATTTAAACTAAGAAAGAAGACAAAAGAAGAAACACCAAGCTTCTTGCAAGTGTAAAGACAAAGCTCACAGAGAAGAAATCTGTGCGGATAAAGTGAGATTACCAAGGTGTTAGAAAAACAAATTGCAGAAAAAGAATTCCTGCAAAAACACTGTCAAAGAATATTTTCTAAATAAAAAACATAATGCAGCGTTTTCTGAACGCCGCAAATTCCCGCAGCCTAGAAATTGCTGCAGTGATTTCTGAACATCGCGAGAACCGGCGGCCGGGACGGGTTGTACAGAAAAAATCTGCCGCAGTATTTTCTGAACGCCGCAAATCGAATCTGTGCTGTGGGATTTGGTAAGTGAGCGACGAGCGCGATTCCACTCCCGCCGCGAATCAGAGTCAGAAACAGAAGGCCTTGGCGAATTCATAATAGTTTAAGTCGCTCCAGTTTTGGCCCAGCTTGTCCTTGAGGGGGTGGAGCGCTTTGAGGACGGCAGGGTGGCGAGGATCGGCGTTGTATTTCGCTGGATCGGCTTGAAAAGTTGGGATCAGAACGTTGGCTTGTGCTTTGATTGTGGAGCCCTGCTTGAAAACGACACGAAGAACTTGGAAAGAGTTGGTGGTATCTGTAACATTCACAAGCAAGCTGACGGAGCTGGCAAATGCAGCAGCGCTCGAGGCGCTGATTTGAATATTTCCTTCATATTGATTGTTGTACTCGGCCAGTGCGACGGCCTCATCAAAGCTAAAATATTTGTAGGAATTGGAAGAGATCAGATCAAATCCAGCCGGAGTCTTTTTCTCGAACTGATAAAAAAGCGGAGTGGAATCCAAAGAAGTGCTGTTATCCGGAGCTGCACTCCAGCGGTAAATCATCATATCCCAGCCGGCAGCTTCCCAACCTGAAGGAATCTTGCTGAATTTCAAGCGGACGAAATCGGGTCTCGCTTGCCCTGAAGCATTCGAGTATTGCATGAGGCGGACTTGCAAATCGGCAACTCCCGACATGTCTTGAGAGCAAATCGCGAGGGCGATATCAGGGGGAGTGGAATTGGTGTCATTGGAGGGATTGTCCGTCGAACCGTAACCATCGCCACCGGTCTTGGAGCTTCCGCATCCAACAAGGGCGCCGACGGCAATGAGAACCAAGCAGATTTTCAAAGTGGTATTCACAATTGTTGTAGAAGTCATAAAATCCCCCAGTGCTTATCAAAGGAAGCAAGAGAGATGCCATAGCTCATCTTGAAACAGAGAAAAAATCGAACAATAACAAGAGCTTGCTTTGATTTTGAAAGCCTCAAAATGAGACTTAGAAAAAGTCGCTGTCCAATCCTTTGGCAGCTGTCTTTATTTGCCTGACAGGGAAGCTTTGGCTTGAGCCCACAGGGCTTCTTTTCTCTCAGAAGAAAGCGAAGGAAATTCTTCAATCGAGACTTGAGAGAGCTTGAGAACTTCTAAAAAAGCGCTCTTCAAAACGGCGATTGGCGGATCGCAAGCATTGTTCAGGTTCCAAATTCAGATGGCGAGCCAGTTGGGCCATCGAAAACAAGACATCGCCAATTTCATGCTCCAATTTCTGCGGAGAGTGGGGAGTGGAATCCAGCTCGATCTGAAGCTCTGAAATTTCTTCTTGGACTTTAGCGAAAACTTCGGACACTTCAGTCCAATCAAATTGCAGGCGTTTGGTTTTGCTGCCAATTTTTTGCGCTGCTTGAAGCGCCGGAAGATTTTTTGGATAACTGAAAACAGGTTTTGCTTTCGGGCTTTCCTGCGATTTCAATTTATCCCAATTTTTCCAGACTTCGGCGGTGGAATCAGCTTTTACATCGCCAAAGACATGCGGATGACGACGAATCATCTTTTCATTCAGCTTCTTTATGACTTCTAACAGAGAAAAATGGCCTTCATCCTGTGCGACTTGCGCTTGCAAGATCACTTGGAATAAAAAATCTCCCAACTCTTCTTTGATTTCCGGTTGGTCTTTTTTTTCAATGGCTTCGGCCAGTTCGAAAGCCTCTTCAATCGCGTAGGGAGCAAGAGTCTGTTGATTCTGCTCTTTGTCCCAGGGGCAGCCATCAGGACCACGCAGTCTGGCCACGACCTCGACGAGAGTCTGAAATTCGGCCTGAAGTGAAGCTGAGTCATTTTTTTTCATTGGACCTTTGTCTGTTGGAGCTACAAACGCTACCATGGAGAGATTGATTTTCACACGGAAAAAATTGAAAAAACCTCAGAAATTCCGAAAAGAAGGAAGAGCGAAAAAATGAGGCAAGCAGCAGCATGATGTCACGCAAAGGGCCTGGAAAAATCAAAGACGCACACACTCGAGTGAACTATGAGGACCACAGTCTCAAGTTTCTGGATTGGGTGGATCGTCTTGGTCTGGAAAGAACTTTCCTGGGTCGAATTGCTGTGCGCATCGAAGAGAAGCTGCAAACCCGGCGCTTTGCTTTTGTTTTTCTTTTCGCTTTGGTTTTGGCTTACGCAATCACTTTTGAAGTCCGAACTCCGATGGATTTTCAAATTGGCGAAGTGGTGAAGTACGACGTGATTTCCCCGGTCAGTTTTGAAATGGTGGATGAAGTCACCACCGAGGAAAAAAGAGTTCGAGCCGAACTTTCGGTGCCGATCATTTTGGATTATGATCCGATGGTTTTTGAAAGAGTTTCGGGACAGGTCTATCGCGCTTTTCGCAATATGCGCTGGCAGATCAAAAGCACTTCCTGGCCCAAAAACCTTTCAGCGCAAGAAGAGAAAATCAAAGATTTCTTTATCTACAAAGGCGAATTTGAAAAGGCCTTGGGAGCCAGCGTTCCGGATTATATTTTTGAATGGCTGGTCCGCAATCGATTCAGCGTTCGGCTGGAAAATATCGTCATTCGAAA
>JBGGMM010000134.1:0-24472 GCA_041288045.1 Pseudobdellovibrionaceae bacterium
GATGGAGCCGAGCCTGGGCTTCCTGCGGCTGTCGACCACGAAGCTCCGTTCCCGGATCCCCCTGGGCGCACGAAAAAGTCGGCGGCAAGAGCTTGCGCTGAGGTGGCGCTAAGTAGAGCTCCTGCCAAATATTTGGCAATAGTAATGTATGCGTTTTTCATAAAACGATTTCCCCCTCTTTAGAATTTACTGACCACGTTAATGCTCTGCAAAACCCGTCGCAGCCTCAAATTTAAACACTCCCAGGCCCCAAACCATGGAAGTTGAGTTGAGAAGCCGAACGATTCGTTCTAAAACGACGAAGTTTTTGATACTTCTAAAAGTTCTTCGAAGACTTTCTGCTGAATCCTAAAGCATGTTAAATCGATGTTAAGCGGATTTTAGTTTTGGGATTGAAATAAACAGATTTCGTGATAGCTCACATGATCTAAAGGTTCGACGCATCGTAATAATAATTCCAAAATTGAGACACTTCAGTCATCCGACATAAAAAATCAAAATCCCTCAGGGCAGATGTGGATTCATTTTTCTCGACAAGTTCAGGTGATTTTAAGATGCTACTTGGAAATGTCACAGCCAAAGCAAGAAAACGCTCTGATCAATCTGGCGTTCAATATTGTCATTCCCGTTTTAATTCTCAATAAAGGCTCGCAAAAGCTGGGAGCTGCCTATGCCCTTTTGATTGCTTTGGCTTTCCCTTTGGCTTTTGGTCTTTTTGATCTCTACAAAAAACGCAAATGGAATGCCTTTTCTATTCTGGGATTCACCAATGTTTTGGTCACTGGAAGCCTGGCTGTGGCCGGCCTCGGAGGCATTTGGTTTTCGATCAAGGAAGCTTTCTTTCCTTTTCTGATCGGGATTTTCGTTTGGTATTCTTCTTTAAGAGAAAAACCATTGGTGCAAACTTTCCTCCTCAATCCCCACACCATGAACATTGAGACGATTGAAGAGAGATTAAAATCCAATCAAAAACAGGGCGAGTTTCTAAAGCATTTGCAATTTTCAACCAAGCTTCTCGCTTGCTCTTTTTTTCTCAGTGCGGCTTTGAATTTTTTCTTGGCCGAAAGAATCTTCACCCCCTTGGCTGAGAGTCTCGACTCTGAGGCCAAATCCGTCGCCCTCAATCAGCAGATCGCGCAAATGACGACTTGGTCTTCGGTGGTGATTGTGATTCCATCCATGGTTTTTCTAATTGCGATTCTTTTGCATCTTCTCAAAGGCATCCGCCAACTGACGGGCCTTCAAACTGACGAAATTCTCAAAGGCTGATCACTGCTCAGGATCATCAAAGACCGGCGGCGGGATTGGCTCTTCAAATTCCGGCGGCGGTGGAGGTGGGATTTCAGGCTCATAAAATTCAGGCGCTGGCGGCGGCGGCATCGAAGGCTCTGATGGCGGCGGTGGTGGCGAGCCAAAATCCATACTTCCAGCACCGGATCCCGAGCCAGCTCCTCCTCCCCGCACAGGGGATTTCATAAAACCAGGCTTGCCACCATAAAGAGCTCGTTTGCTCACATCCACACGCACGACCTTTTCATTCAAGCCGTACTCTTCTTCTTCGGTCAGTTTGACATTGGTTTTTCTCTGAGCCCTTTTGAGATTTCGCTCTTGAACGTATTTCTGGCGGAGCTCTTCTAAATGCGCATCGTAAGCTTTTTTATTTTTTTTATCTTGATGGTATTCAGGGCTGCTTTCATCCAAGGCCTCGGCTTGCTTTGATTTCCAAGCTTTATAGGGTCCGACAGCTTCTTGCCGCTGCTTTTCCCATTCCTCTCGCTTTTTTTGAATTTCGCCGGCCCCCGAAAGTCGCTCCTGATCGTACTTTTGATTTTTTTCTTTCTGCTGTGCAAAACCCTTCAACCTCTCTTCTTCCGAGAACTCTTCGGCGTGAAGAAAGGAGAATGAAAACAGCAGAATAAAAGTGAAAAGCAGAGCTCGCATGCAGATTTCAGAATAAAGTCGGAAGCCCGGAAGAACAACTTTTCCCCTCGACCTTTGGAGAGAAGCCCGGTAGATTCTGGACCCTATGATGGAAGTTCTTATTTTCGCTCTGAAAGCTTTAATCGTTGTTCTCAGTCTTGGCTCCATTCTCGTGCTGATTGCTGTGCTGGCCTCTCGCGCCAGCCAGAAAAATGAGCTGGAAGTGGAACCTATTCATGAAAAATACAGAGACTTGGGATTTTTCTTAAAATCATTCACTTCTTCCAAAGAGGATTTGAAAGAAGAAAAGAAAAAGCGCAAAGCCGAAAAAAAGAACAAAGGCGAATTGGCTCCTAAAAAGAAAGTTTTTGTGCTCAATTTTGAAGGCGATATCAATGCCTCTCAAACTGAGAATCTCAGAGAGGAAATCACAGCTCTTTTACAGACGGCCACTCCGCAAGATGAAGTGGTGGTCAAAGTCGAAAGCCCCGGAGGCGTGGTTCATGGCTATGGACTGGCGGCCTCTCAGCTGCTCCGGATCCGTGAAAGAGGGATCCCCCTGACTGTCTGCGTTGATAAAGTGGCCGCCAGTGGGGGCTATCTGATGGCAGTGGTTGCCAACCGAATCCTATCAGCTCCTTTTGCCATCGTGGGATCCATTGGGGTTGTGGCCCAAGTTCCTAATTTGTATCGCCTTTTGAAAAAGCACGAAGTCGATTACAAAGAGTACACGGCCGGCGAATACAAGCGCACCGTCAGCCTTTTTGGCGAAATCACCCCCAAAGGCGAAGAGCGCTTCCAAGAACGACTGCATGACACGCATGTGCTGTTTAAAAACTTTGTGCATCAATTCCGTCCTCAGGTGGATCTGGATAAAGTTGCCACCGGTGATTATTGGTTTGGCGAAGAAGCCCGACAAATCGGCCTCGTGGATGAGCTTAAAACCAGCGATGATTATCTTTTAAGCTTCGGCAAAGACATCCCTATCTTTGAACTGACCTTTGAAGTGAAACAAAGTTTGTCAGACCGCATATCAGGGCTTTTTGTGAAGGCCATCAATGCTTCTTTTGTCCAAATCTGGCAGCGTTTAGAGAAGCAAAAATTTCTCTAAGCAGAAACGAACTTTTTTCTTAATTTGTCAGTCAACGCCTTAAAAACGCTTGGCTTTCCGCAACGAGTCTTGTTACATAGACGCGCTCCGCACAGAGTGGAGAAATTCGACATTTCGAGATGGGGTTGGTTAGGAGGCGTCATTGAAAGACAAGGTTGTCAGCGTTCGCGGACTTGAGACGACATTTTTCTCAAAATCGGGTCCCTTTCGCGCCGTCAATAAAATTTCCTACGACATCAATAGAGGAGAAACTCTAGGGATCGTCGGCGAATCAGGTTGTGGGAAATCGGTGACTTCTTTTTCTCTCATGCGCCTCATCGAACGTCCTGGGCAAATCACCGGCGGCGAAGTCATCCTTCAAGGTCGCGATCTGATGAAACTCTCGGAAGAAGAAATGGAATCCGTTCGCGGCGGTGAGATGGCAATGATTTTTCAAGAGCCCATGACAGCTCTGAATCCGGTCCTTACCATTGGTCGCCAAATCGAAGAACAGATTCTTCGTCACAAAAAAAATCTCTCGGCTGCCGAAGTTCAGGAACGCGCAGTTGAAATGCTCAACTTGGTCGGCATCCCCTCTCCGTCGGAGCGAGTGAAAAACTATCCTCACCAGCTCTCAGGTGGAATGCGCCAGCGGGCCATGATTGCTATGGCTCTTTCTTGCGATCCCAAATTTCTGATCGCCGATGAGCCGACAACCGCTTTAGATGTGACCATCCAAGCGCAAATTTTAGAATTGATTCAGAATCTGCAAGAGCGCTTCAACATGACAGTGCAATTCATCACTCATGATCTGGGAGTCATTTCTGAAATCTCCGACCGAGTGATGGTGATGTATGGCGGCCATACTTGTGAAATCGCTGAAACCCAGGAGCTTTTTTCTCACCCGATGCACCCTTACACAGCCGCCCTGATCAGCAGCCGGCCCAAGTTTGGACAAAGAGTGAACCGCCTTCAAACCATTGAAGGCTCTGTCCCTGCTCCGCACGAGTATCCTCCTGGCTGCCCGTTTACCAACCGTTGTCCTCGAGCCACTGCCCAGTGCCGCGCTCATAAACCGCCACTGACAGAGCTGACACCAGGCCACTTTGTCTCTTGCTTTCATCCTGTGGGGTAATCTGTGACTGAGAATATTTTAGAAGTTAAAAATATCAAAAAATACTTCCCGATCCGAAAAGGTCTCTTGCTTCGCGAAGTCGGCCAAGTCAAAGCCGTGGACGATGTGAGCTTCACTGTTCGCAAAGGGGAAACCCTCGGCCTGGTGGGTGAATCTGGCTGTGGCAAATCCACTCTGGGTCGAACACTGATTCGACTCTATGAACCCACATCGGGTGGCATTCAGTTCAAAGGCAGCGACTTTCTCAAAGTCCGTGGCGAAAAGCTTCGAAAAATGCGCCGGGAAATGCAGATGATCTTTCAAGATCCTTATGCGTCTCTTGATCCGCGCATGACCGTCGGTCAAATCCTGGCACAGCCCTTTGAAATTCACGGCATGCTGCCAGGCCAGCAGCGCATTGACCGAATCAAACAACTGCTCGAGACTGTGGGCTTGAAAGCTTCCCACATCAATCGCTACCCGCATGAATTTTCTGGCGGTCAAAGACAAAGAATCTCCATTGCCCGAGCTGTGGCTCTCAATCCAGAGCTGGTGATTGCCGATGAACCTGTCTCCGCTCTGGACGTCTCGATTCAGGCCCAAGTCCTCAACCTCATGAAAGATCTGCAAGAGAAATTGAATCTCACTTATGTTTTTATTTCCCATGATCTTTCGGTGATTGAGCATCTCTGCGATCGCATTGCCGTGATGTATCTTGGAAAAATTGTTGAGATCGCTCCTCGTGATGAGCTTTTCAAAAATCCTCAGCACCCTTACACACAAGCTTTGATCGCTGCCATTCCACGAGTGGGAACTGGCAAGAAGAAAATGAAAAAAAGCCTGGGCGGCGAAGTCCCCTCACCCATCAATCCACCCAGTGGCTGTCCCTTTCACACTCGTTGTCCACACAAAATGGACATTTGCGTGCAGAAACTGCCAGCCCTTCTGAATTATAACAAAAACGAAGACCAGCACCGCACGGCTTGCTGGCTTTATGAAAATGTCGCAAAATAAGGAGACCTTCATGAAAAAAACCATCATGAATGCACTGATTGCCACTGTTCTGAGCGCCACGATGATCCAATCTCCCGCTCAAGCAGCTCTCAATAACAACGAATTCAAAATTGGGATCTCACAAGAATTCGAAACCCTCAATCCGATCATTTTCACCATGGTCGCCAGCGTCTATATGTACGGACTGGTTGGCCGCTCTCTAGTCGCCCTGGATGCCAATGGCAAATGGGTTCCGCAGCTCGCAAAGTCCATTCCCACTCTAGAGAATGGCGGCGCCAAGCTGGTCACTGTGAAAGGCAAAAAAACGGTCCAAGCCACTTGGGAAATTCTTGAGAAGGCCAAATGGGGCGATGGCCAACCCGTTGTCTGCGATGACTTCAAGCTAGCTCGCGAAATCGCCGAGAGCCCGAATGTTAGCGTTGGCGCCAAAGAAACTTTCACTCAAGTCGACACCATCGAATGGGATGCAAAGAATCCGAAGAAATGCACTTTCACTTACGACAAAGCCCGCTGGAATTTCAATCAGATCGGCCAGTTCTATGCAGTTCCGCGCCATCTGGAAGAAGCTGTGTTCAAAAAATGGAAAGATAAAAAAGAAGGCTATGAAACCAATAGCAACTACGCCAAGAATCCAACCATGGAAGGACTTTACAATGGTCCTTACAAAATCCAAGAAGTGAAGTTGGGTTCGCATCTGACTTTTGTTCCCAATCCTCATTTCTATGGACCAGCTCCGCAGATCAAAAAAATTGTGATCAAACTGTTCCCCAACACAGCCACTCTAGAGGCGAATCTCCGCTCTGGAACAATTGATTCGATTTCCTCTTTGGGATTCACCATGGATCAGGCTTTGGCCTTTGAAAAGAAAGTCAAATCCGAAAGCCTTCCCTACAGTGTTGAATTCAAACCCAGCCTGACTTATGAACACATCGATCTGAATCTGGAAAACCCGATTCTGAAAGACGTCCGCGTTCGTAAAGCACTTGTTTACTCGATCAACCGTGAAGACATGGTGAAAGCCCTCTTTGATGGCAAACAGCCAGTCGCTCTTCATAATTTGGCGACAATTGACCCTTGGTTTACAAGTGATCCTAAAAAAATCACCGTCTACTCATTTTCAAAAAGAGAAGCTTCAAAACTATTAGATGAAGCCGGATGGAAAATGGGTCCAGATGGCGTGCGCATGAAAGACGGAAAGAAACTGTCTTTGACATTCATGACAACGGCTGGAAACAAAATCCGCGAAACAGTTCAAACATTTTTGCAAAATAACTGGAAAGCAGTTGGCATCGAAGTGGTGATCAAAAACGAACCAGCGCGTGTTTTCTTCGGTGAAACGATGAAAAAGCGCAAATACGGGGCGATGGGAATGTACGCTTGGATGTCGGCTCCTGAAAGTGACTTGAAACCAAGTTTCCACTCTTCACAAATTCCTTCTGCGAAGAATGGCTGGTCTGGACAAAACCAGATGGCTTGGAGCAATCCAAAAGTGGATGAAATTTGCGAAAAAATGGAAACAGAATTTGATCTGAAAAAGCGAATCGCCCTCGCTCAAGAATTCTTAAAACTCTACACAGACGAAGTTCCTGTGATTCCGCTCTACTACCGATCGGATATTGCTGTGAGCCCGCTAGCTCTGAAAAATTTCCGTCTGCCAGGCCATCAGTACTCTGAAACCAACGAAGCTGAGACTTGGACTGTTCAATAAACTGTTCAGTAGATTTTTGAGTTAAAAGAAGGACGAGCCCGTGACCACTTATATTTTGCGACGATTGATTCAGACAGTGATCGTGATCCTGCTGCTGTCATATTTTTGTTTCTACGTGATGACCTTGATGCCTGGGGATCCAGTGGAATTGATGATTCAATCCAATCCCAAAATCACATCTGAAGACGTGGCAAGACTTCGAACGCTCTATGGTCTCGACCAGCCTGCCTACAAACGCTATTTGAATTGGGCAGGCTCGATCACCCAAGGTGACCTTGGCTATTCGCGCACTTACCGAGTTCCTGTTTCTGAATTGATCGGCCCGAAACTGATCAATACTTTTATTCTTTCCATGGCCTCATTAGGTTTGGCACTTTTGATTGCTGTTCCTCTGGGCGTCTACTCCGCTCTTCGAGCCGGCTCAAAGATCGATTATGCCGTTAACTTTTTCGCTTTTGCTGGAATTTCGGTCCCCTCCTTCTGGTTGGGAATTGTTCTGATCATCTTGTTTGCCGTGTGGCTTCCTTTATTCCCGGCTGGGGGGACGTTCACTATTGGCGTTGAAGGCTCGATTTTGGATCGCGTGAAATACTTGGTGCTTCCGACTCTTTCCTTGGCTTACCTGCAAATTGGAACTTTTGTGCGCTACACTCGCTCTTCCATGATGGAGGCCATGAGAAATGACTACATCCGAACGGCCAAAGCCAAAGGTCTGTCTCGCAGAGAGGTCATTTGGAAGCATGGGTTTCGAAATGCTCTTTTGCCTTTGATCACAATTGCCACTTTGTCTTTATCTGGCATTTTCTCCGGGGCTTTGATCACGGAGACGGTTTTTGCTTATCAAGGTGTTGGAAAGCTTGTTTATGATTCCATCATCAGCAATGACTTTAACGTCGCCATGGTCAGCTTTATTATTTCTGTGACCATGGTTTTAACGATGAATCTTCTGGCTGATATTCTCTACGGGTTCGCTGATCCGCGAATTTCTTTTAAGTGAGGTCCTCTATGCACGAAACACGTCAACTCACCGATAAAGAGAAGCAGCAACTCGAGCAAGTTCTTCCCATGTGGAAGATTGTTCTCATTCAGTTTCTTGAGCACCGCATGGCAGTTGTTGGGTTTTCAACGATTCTGCTTTTCGTCATCATTGCGCTTTCAGCTCCTTTGATCAAAATGGCCACAGGTCTGGATCCTGAAGCGCAAAATCCTTTGAAACGCTACTTGCCCCCCAATTCAACTGCGACTTTACCCAACGATCAACGGGAAGACCGGGTGATGCTGTTTGAAAGTCAGCATGCCGAAGGCCTGCCGGAATTTCGTCGTGAATTGATCGAAAAGGCAGTGGTCACTCCAGCCGCTGAAGAAGACGCTCTTTTTGATTTGGTTCGTAAAGAGACATCTGAGCTGCAGGAAGGCCTGAAATCGATTCAGCATCCTTTGGCTTCAGAATTTTCGAATATGACCAAAGATTTTGAAACTCGTCACCTGCTGGGAACGGATGAGCTGGGACGAGACGTCTTGATCCGCCTGGTTTATGGCACCCGCGTTTCTATGGGTGTGGGCGTGATGGTCGCTCTTTTCTCGGGCTTTATGGGGCTTTTGATCGGCTCACTGGCAGGGTTTTATGGCGGCTGGGTGGATACGGCCTTGATGCGGATCACGGATGCTCTTCTTTCGCTTCCGATCATGCCTTTTTTAATTGTGATTGCAGCCATTGATCTGAATAAGGTTCCGGCCTTTCAGTCCATCGTCGGTTCACAAAATGAAAGCATCGTCAAAATGGTTGTTATTTTGCTGCTTTTTTCTTGGATGACAATTGCCCTGCTTGTTCGCGGCAGCATTCTTTCTTTGCGTGAGCGTGAATTTATTTTGGCAGCGAAAACCTTGGGCGCAAAAGATTCAACCATCATTTTTAGGCATATGTTTCCCAATGTGATTGCACCTATGTTGGTGTCAGTGACTTTAGGGGTGGGAA
Organism: Pseudobdellovibrionaceae bacterium; assembly: GCA_041288045.1. GTDB lineage: Bacteria > Bdellovibrionota > Bdellovibrionia > Bdellovibrionales > Bdellovibrionaceae > 21-14-0-10-47-8. The sequence goes on from JBGGMM010000134.1 coordinate 8,822, forward strand.
ACGCCATTTTGTTTGAATCCGCTTTGAGCTTTTTGGGCCTTGGGATTCAACCACCAACACCCAGCTGGGGAAATATGCTTTTCAATGCTCAGGAGCTGATTTCCGAAGCCCCGTTTTTAGCATTTCTCCCAGGTCTTTTGATTCTTTTGACGGTAATGAGCTTTAACTATTTGGGTGACGGGCTTCAAGATGCCATCGACCCTAAAGCCATTCGTCGTTGATTAAATCGCGCTTTCAGCTGGCACATTTTCAACTGGAATCGGCTCTGGCAAATCCATTGTCGATTCATCTGACGGAAGTGGCGGCGCAGCTGGAGCCGGTCTCAATTGAACTGTCATTTCTGTCATGTCTGCGTAAGCCTTCTTGGATTTCTTGCCAGCTCTTTTTGAAGTCACCACGGCTGTTTTTCCGGCGCTTCCTTTTTTGATTTGCGCCCCACTTGATTTTTTTTCAACCGGAGTGGATTCGATTTCTTCGGCCGATGCTTTCGCCTTTGTCCCATTCATTTTCTTGAGCTCTTGCTCGTAATGAGATTTCAAATTCTGAAGCTTTTCAGCGTATTCTTTTTTGATCTGCTCAATTTGCGCGTTTTTTTCATCGGTCACGCAAGTTCGATAGGTTTCAACTGCGACTTCTTTGGCTTTGATTCGGCAAGAAGCCTCAATTTCAGTCGAAGGACGGATGGAGCTCATCGGAGCTTCCATAGGCGCAGCCCCGGCTGAAAATGTCAAAAAAAGAGAGATTGTAAAAATGGATTTCATGGGGACTCCTCTGTGCAGTTATTCACACTTCAATTCGTTGATTTTCTGATCAATGATCGGCATTCGCTTCACATCCACACTGACCAGCTCCAAAAGCGCATCAACTCTCGACAAGCGGACCCGTGGCGAATTGGGAACAAGATCATTCACTCCTAAGCAGCGTTCTTTTAAAGCATTGGACACTTGAGGCTCTAGCAAAAGAGGCCTCATCATCTGACAAATGTATTTGAGAGTATCCCAAGCAACGATCATGGTTTTATAGCCGTCGCGCAGTGAGATCATACTCGTGCAAGCCTTTTCATGGGGGCTGCTTCGACCCGAAGTTGTGGCCACGTTTTTGGAATCCAAATAGGTCGGATTGAGAATTTTCAGGTTCATTTGGATTTTCTCAAACTCTGCAAAGTAATTGCGGTCCGTCTGGTCCTTTTTTCTTGGATGCCAGTACTTGAAAAGTTCATACAAATTCTGATCAAATTGGGAAGCGCCTTTTGCGAAATGATCCCGTAAAACCAGAAACTGCCGTTCATAGTAGTTCATCAAATCCATGATGGGATTTCGATAGGTGTCAAAACCTGGCAAGTAAAAATTCTTGGCATTTCCAAACCAAGCCTTCAAAACATCGGCTTGTTTTAGCATCGCATCGGTCTTGTTGATTGAAACTTGCAGCTTATTAAAAAGCTCATCCGTGTTCATTTTTTGAATCACTTCTTGAAAACTTTTAAGAAAATTGATGTTCTGCGAAGTTCGGTTGTAATCTTTTTTGCTGGCAATTCGGGTCCGCTTAAAATCCATCAAGATTTGAAAGCTTCGACGATTGAAAGTTGATAAATAGGAGTAGAGTTCTTTGGTTTTTTGAGCGCAACTTGAAAGACTTTGTCCTTCTTTCTCAAGGTCCGATTGAAATTGATTCACTTGCTCCTGAAACACAAAATCAAGAGAGGATTTTGGCAATGAAGAAAGCTCTAAAAGACGATTATTTGTCGAAATGATCTGATTTGAAAGATCGGAAATCGGGCCTTTTAAATTGCAAACCTGCTCATCAGTTCCAGTTTGGACCGAATCTCGAATTTCAGAGAATTTGATAAAATTCTTGTTTTGTTGATCAACTGCAGAAATCCATTTGGATTCATCTAAAATACGAAGGTTCCGAGAATCGCCGGCCCTGATTCGATTCAGTTGTTCTTTCTCTTCTTTGATCGTTTGATTCAGTTTGTTTTTTTCTTTTTCAGGATTTGCCACAAGCCCTTGCAGCAAGCGCATTTTACCATATGTTTTGACCAGCTGACAGGTGTTCACCAGAATCGAGGTCCGATTTTCCTGCTTGTTGATATCCACCCGCTTTTGCGCCACTTGCGCATACTGCGTGACTGCTGAACTCACCATGGAGGCCCCGATGATCGCGGGAGCAAACTCTTGCAAGCCCGGAATTGTCGCGACGGCCTGGACTAATAGCGGCGAAATGTCTTCGACCATTTCAGCAACACCAAAAATGATTCTCTCTGACTTTGAGTAATGAGAATTGCAATTTCGAGAAGAATGAATATTGAGAGAGTTCCGAGCCACCATGGTGTTGACTTCATTCAGAGTCTCAACCACTTCAGTCACTGCTTGTCTGGCTTTTTCCTGCTCCATCAGCGTCAGAAGATAGGCTTGGTGAGGAGTTAATGTGGCCTTGTTCAGGCCAGTGATACTTTCGGTGTATTGATCAGCCAGCTGATCACTGATTGTGGAAATCCCTTCTTTGAGGGTTTCCAAAAGAGCATTGAGGATTTTTTGATTCTCCGGTTTTTCAAGATTGGAAGTGACGCAATCCGAATTGAGACCAAAGGGTTCATTGATTGCTTTTTTAAGAGCCGCCATGGACTGGTTCACTTGATCAAAGTCATTGTTTTTTAAAGCTTCACAACGAAATTCTTCAGGAATTGTCGCAATTGAAATATCAACGACAGATTTTTCATTTGCCAAAGAAACAAAAGGTAAAAAAACAACCCAGGCGACCCAGGTTTTTCTCGCAAAGCTTTTCAATGAATTGGACAACTTTCTCATAAACAACCCACCCAGTTTGATTCCTGCCATCCACCGGTTTCGACCGATGATCTTTATCTTCAGCGACCCACCACCGAAGACTTCGATTGAGAATATGCCAAAATTTGTCCCATCTCTCCACCAAGAGTGACCGCAGAGATAAAAAAGAATGAAAAACCAAAGATTTTTCTGTTCATTTTTCCCAACTGTCATTTTTTTCGACAGCATTTCAATTCAAGCTCTCCTCAACTCCAGAGCAACTGCCAATCGGCTGTCGAAAGCCCTCTCAATCTTTGCTTGGAGTACTTGATCTCACCTTTCGCCTCTTTCTCATTGAGCCTGATATAATTCCTAACCGTGAGATAAGCCTTCCAGCCTTTCACGATGCGTGTGAAAGGCCGAAATTTCCAAAGCTTGGTCTTCCTTCCCCCTGTCTTTGTGGGGACTTGTCTTGATCCCGTAGTTGGGTGGGGGGTATCGTCTGTGAAAAACAGCAAGAAAAAAATAAAAGTTTCCCCTAACTTGATCCTAGCTCAAATTCATCCATAAACTATTTGCTTTCGTCTCTCTCTACGCGGTGAAGATGATCTTTTCTAATGGACACATCTTTGATGCCTTTTCGTTTGCATTCAATCGTCTGTTAGGTGCCTCAAGGGCCATTCCATTCATTGTGGATATATGCGGAAGTCGGGACAGTCGGTCACACTGAACCTGTCCTTTTTTCAAAGACGGTTACCATACCCATGGTCCTCTTGCTTCCATCCTGCCAAGACTCCTCATTCCTCGAAGAGAACTGATAGGAAAACTACTTCGGTAAATTCTCTAAAATTAAATTTTCATCGTATGCCTTTTTGTTCTTAACAATGCTCAAACAAATCGAAGCGACCTTGCGAGCCAGTGCTCTTCTCGCTACTCGTTTGTCGAGATTCTTTTTCTCAATGGATTCTAGGTAGAACTTTTTGAGTGCGGTTTCTTTTCCCATAATGATATTTATCGCTGTTCCCAGGAAAGCCTCTTTAAGCTCCGATCTCCCATGAACAGAGCGGATTCTCACGGTAGCTCCATCACTTTCATCTCGATACTTAACAAGCATCGAATACGCCCAAAGATGATGCTTACTCTTAAACCTTTTCCCATCACCAAGCCAAGCTGCAATCACATGGGCTCTGATGGGACCGATACCAGGAACTGATTGCAATAACTCAACGGTAGAAAGAGCTAAAGTGTTGCTCTCAAGTAAAGCCTTAAACTCTGCGACCTGCCTATTCTTTTCGACAAGCTCAACAGACATTTTCTGAGCAACTAATTTTTTAATGGGATTTTCAATAAGTTCAAAAACTTCTGGCTTCTCCCAAAATCTTCCCCGAGTCTCTACGACAACAGCTTCAGAACGAAGTAAAGCTTTCAAATTCTTTCTCAGCACCACAAATCGACGAGAAGTATCAGTGTAGTATTTTACAAAAGCTCTGGAATCAAATTCAGCTGAATCACTGTGATGAACCTGAGTTAAATTTCCAGCCTTAAGCTGCATGGCCAAATGAAGTGCATCTCGATAGTCAGATTTAGGACCTGTCTTTTTGGGTAAGTAATTTGGATTGCAAATAATGAGTTCATCAACGCAGTCCTTCATAAAGCGATAGGCCCAGTGAGATGTATTTGTTTCTTCAAAAACAAGCTTTTTTACACCTGAAATGCTTTTCAGAAAGCTTTTGATTTCTGCTTTTTTCGTGGCCATTTTTTTCTGATGGGTAATTTCGCCATCATCATTAAAAATCACAAAAGTTGATGTTTTACTATGCAGATCTAATCCGATATAGTTCGTCATGCAGTCTCCTTGGTGAATAGTTCGTTGTAAAAACCATTCTCTGGGGCTCCTGGTTGCTTTGGCAATCAGGAGCGACTGCTGTTTTTCATAATGTCGGTCACGAGCAACTTATTCTTCCCGAACTCCTGGGCGATTTGTCCTGCCACAACTCTTAGAAAATGCTGAGCGAGAGATCTTTTCGAGATTCTGATCAACAAATGAATGTGATCTCCACAAATGGCTTTCTGCTCGATTTTCACAAAGAACTTTTTCGAATAGCGCTTGAGCACTCTTTCACAGATGGAAAAAGCAAGAGGTGAGCGAAACCCCCGGCGCATCCCAAGGCGATCAGCTTTCAGCACCAAATGAATGGGATCCTTCGAAGATAAAGACCTGGCACCACGGCCCAAGCGTTTTTGTCGTAAGATCCCGCCGTGTGTGTAGCGGAATTTCCAGTGAACTTTTCCAAATTCAAATCCTAGTTGGTGACCCATACCCCGAAGAACCTCCATGACAAGCAGGGAGTGCAAGCCCAAGGCAGGGTTCAAGGCCAATCAGCGAGAGGAGAGAGCAAAGAGTGTCCGAAGGTCGATGGGAAAAGGAAAAGAAAGCTTAGTCTTCTTCTTGTTCGTCGGCTGTGTAGCGATCGTTGAGCCATGGGATGGCTGTGTTGGAGTAGCCGCGAACTTCCCAAAAGCCAGGGTGGTTTTCAGCGAGAAATTCGATGCCGGAAATCCATTTGGCTCCTTTCCAGGCCCAAAGTTGCGGAGTGATCATCCGAATCGGTCCTCCGTGCTCCTTGGGCAAAGGCTTTCCATTGGCCTCATAAACCAGGAGCACATCTTCCTTCATGGCTTCCGTCAAAGAGAGATTGGTGCTGTAACCGTCACTGGCTGTGGTGAGCACAAAACGGGCTTCGGGCGAAACCCCACAAGCCAGCGCCAGATCAGAAAATCGCACTCCCCTCCAGTGGATGCCCAACTGACTCCAACCTGTCACACAATGAAAATCGGATTGATCTTGCACCTGGGGAAGTTTCTGTAAGTCCTCCCAAGTCCAAATTTTTGGAGATTGAACCAATCCCTTGATTTCCAGTTTCCAATCTTTCAATTCGATTTCAGGATGCACTCCCAGATCCAGAACAGGCCAATTTTTCACTTCTCTTTGATCAGGCGGCAGCGAAGGCACTCCATCCCGATTCAGCGGGCCTGATCCCATGATTTCCAAAGAAGTCTGGATCCCCTGCTTTTTTTCAGCGCGAATGCGGGCCAGATCGGTTTTAGATTTCACGAATTTTTCATTGATTTGATCTTTTGCCATCAATTCCTCGTGCTCGATCAAAGCACGTCAGTGATCACACTGATAGCGCCCATTTGTAAATACTTTTGCATTTCTGTTTTGCTTTTCAGAGTCCAGACAGCCACTGGAATTTTCTTTTTTGCCCAAAAAGTCATTGAAGATTCGGTGACCATCGCCTGGTCCAAATGCAGACAGTGAAAACTGAAAAAAGGCGCAAGCCACATGTGCTTTAAGAGATAGTGATTCTCTGGCTCATCAGAGGGGGTCACCAGCAAAGCTCTCGGCACTTGCGGCAAATGAAGGCTGATGCGATAAAGTGAGAAAGGATTGAAGCTAGAAAAGAGCACCCGGTTTTCAGCTTTCAGTTTGCGAACCACATCAGCGGTTTTTCTCTCTAAAGCATCGTCTAACTTTTTTACGCTCTTCAGTTCGATATTCACAAAACGCGGAACTTGCGGATCCAAAAGAACTTCCGCCAGAGTCGGCACTTGAGCGCGGTCTTTCAGCTGAACGGCGGTGAGATCACTCACTTTGTCATGCAGGCCCGCCAGTCGCAACAGATCCTCGTCATGAAAAATCACCGGGATTTGATCCTTTGAAAGTCGGACATCGCATTCAAACATCAAAGCCCCTCGGGCTCGAGCCGCACGAAAAGCGGCAAGAGTGTTTTCCTGGGCGCCATCCCCACAGTAGCCACGATGAGCTTGCATTCGGGGTAGAACCAAAGCTTGCGAGGGCCATCTCTGAACATGAATCCATTTTTCAATCATCAGTTCTGTTCCACTAAAAGGGGTTGATTTCTCGTGCCATGAATCTCCCAGAATTTCTTCTTGCTGCCTTCTGAAATTTGAATCTCTCCCGAAAGTTCGGCCTTTTCATTCCATTTTCCAGAAGATCGGAGCGCACCGCTTGCAGTTTGCGCTTGAAATTGATTCCAAGAAAGAGACTGAAATTTCTGTGTTCGAATGGTCGTCGTTGGCGCTGTCAGTTTAAAAGCGTTTTCAGCAGAGACTCCCATCAGAGGTTGGAAAATGGGAGCAACCGCTGATTGAGGGAAAATTTCCATTTGCGCAGCTGAAAGCTTCATCTGGATTTCATGATTGAGCGATTGAATCTGAGCTTTGGGTCTTTGAAATTTCACACCTTCAACAAAAAGCTGATCCCATTTCAAATTTCCACGAAGCTCAGAAATCTGAGCTGACTGAAGCTGTGCCTTCAACTGCCCACTGAGAGCGCCCAAGCTGCCACCGCCAGTCATCAAAGTCTGAATTCGCGGCGAAAGCCCAAGCTCTGTGATCAAGGCATCGATCTGCATGCTTTTAAAACTCTTATCCGCCAAAATTTTCACTTTGCCTTCAAAAATCCCTTCCACAGGGCGAACTCGGTCAATTTGAATGTTCCACTGATCTTTCTTGAGCTCCAACTCTCCACTGACCAAACTGAGAGTTTGAATTTGCCTGGAGCCACGATTTGAAAAAATAAATTCTAAGCCGGAATAATCACCCCGCAGATGCACCTGCTCTGGAGTCGTGAAATTCGCAGTGCCATTGAAAAGCCCCAAATGGCCAAGTGCCGGACTGGGATGGGGCCGATTGAGAAAAACCAAAAGCTCATTGATGTTCAGGCCGCGAATTTGAAATTCAATTGGCTTGAACCGAAGCGGCTGAAAACTTTGGATCTCAATTTGCTGACTGGAAATTTCACCGAGATCGCCCTCCATTTTCACATTGCTGATGAAAAGTGGAGATTTTGCAATATTCGAAACTGGCCCCTCAGCCTTCATATGTCCTGAGATCCAAGCTCGCTTGCCATTGAATTCAGATTCGACATACCGGTATTTTTTTAAAATGGGGATGATCCGACTGAGAGGCAAATGACGAAGGTCCGCTTCGAAAGTGAGATTCTGAGTCTTCTGATCCAAAAAAGCTTTCAAATCGTATTGCCCTTCTCTCCACAGTCCTTTGATTGCAGTTTCAATCGAGGGGCTCTCTCCTTCCCTCAGATCGACTTGCAAATCGGCGTAGGCACCGTACTCGCGGGCCGATGATTCGCCCTCTAAATGAAGGCGCCCGATGAGTTGTATCCATCTCGGATCTTGATCGAGGAGCTGAGCTTTGAAATTTTCGATTTCAAATGAAGTAAAGGCCAAGGGCAAATAGTGAATTTTTAATTTTGATATCAAAACCGTATCAATCGGATTTTCTCTGGGGACATTTTCAAATTTTCCCATCACAGGAGCTCTCTGGCTCGGCCCTGGAATCTGCGAAGAATTGGTTGGCTCAACGGAAGCCGCAGACCTCGAAGATGGAGGTTCAACCAAAGAAGCACTGCCTTCTTGTGCTGGGCACTGCCGAAAAGGTGTTTTCAAACTGAGATTCACTTCATCGGCAAGCACTTGATGAATGAGAATTTTCCCCTGGAATAAATGCTTCAAGGAAAGTGGCAGTCGAATTTCATTGATTTCAGCAAGCGGCGTGAACCAACAGGGATTGACGGATTCAATTTTGACATTTTCAATCACCACGGCAAGGTCTGGCCAAAACCCACGTGCAAAGCTCACGTGAGCGGATTCAAATTGAATCGACAGATCCTTGTGAATATTTTGAGTGGCTTCGTACAGATGGACTTGCACTCGATCCGGAGAAACAGAGGCGCGAATGGCTAGCCCGATAAAAAAAGCCAGAAACAGCCCCATAAAGCTCAGACCCAAACCGGGCTGTTCAGCGACTAAATCTTTTTCCATCGGGGGAATGGGTGCCATGACCTCAGTCTCGCAAAGGCCTTAGAAAAAGCCAATGAAAGAGGTGGCGGCTTTACTGATACTTAAAGTCGATGACTTCGTACTCTTTTTCGCCTTTGGGAGAGTGCACCACAACAATATCACCGGACTTTTTGCCAATCAGGGCGCGGGCAATCGGTGACATGATCGAAATTTTACCAGCTTTCACATCAGCTTCATCAATCCCAACGATTTGGTAAGTCACTTTTTCTTCTTCTTCGACATCGGAAATTGTGACAGTTGCACCAAAAACCACTCGGTCCGCTTTGATTTCAGCAGGGTTGATGACTTCAGCAGTGGCAATTTTGCTTTGAATTTCAGCAATTCGACCCTCGATCATGCTTTGGCGCTCTTTTGCAGCTTCATACTCAGCGTTTTCGCTGATATCGCCTTGGGCACGGGCCTCTTCAATCGCCTTAATGATATAAGGTCGCTCCTCTTGAAGGAGGCGCTTCAGCTCAGCTTCAAGCTGGGCTTTTCCTAAAACTGTCATCGGCATTTTGTCAGCGCCAGTAGAACTCATAAAGGCTCCTTCAAAGAGGTAAGATAGCTACCAAAACCAGGTAAACCCAACAAGCTTTCCTTATTGCGCCAGGCGTTAAATGCTTATGATACATGCAAATCCGCCTTACATCCAGATCCAAACAGCTTTGATTGAACCTCGGTGGAACTGCTTTAGAATATAAAGTTCATGAAAACATTGGCCTCTCGAATTCGCAGTGCTCAAAGTATTCTCCTCTCCACTCACCGGCAATGCGATGGCGATGGTTTAGGGGCCCAGCTGGCATTGTTTCATGCCTTCAAAGCTGGCGGAAAAGATGTTCACGTCGTCAATGTTGATGCCACCCCAAGAAAATACCGGTTTCTCCAGCCGGACCGATGGATTCAATATTTTGAAAAGACCCCGACCCTGCCGGATCCAATCGATTTAGCTTTGATTTTCGATACCAATGACGAACGCCTAGTGGAGCCTTTATTTTCTCCACTGAAAAAAATGGCAAAGTTAATCTGCTTTATCGATCATCATCCTGTTCTGAAGCAAGGCCCTCGGCCCACGAAAGAAAGCTGGATTGATGTGACTTCGGCAAGCACAGGCGAAATGGCTTATCGAATGATCAAGGAGCTGGGGCTTCCGATCAATCGCGATGTGGCCCGCTGCCTTTACACCAGTATCACTTTTGACACTCAACTTTATCGCTTCGTTCGCAATTCTCCGATGTCTCATCGAATCGCTGCCGAAATGATGGAGCATGGAATCGACACAGAAGAAATCCATCGCCACTTGTTCGGCAATCAAACCGTTCAGAAAATGGCCTTCTTGGCGCGAGCCCTGGGGCAGATCGAATATTTCTCTGATGGCAAGCTGGCTGTGCTTCGCTTGAAAGATGCGGATCTTTTCCATTACAATTTAGAGCCTGATGATTCACGCGATGTCATTGACATGCTGATGAATATTGAAAGCCTAGAAGCCGCTGCTTTGTTTCGCGAAGATGATCACAACAAATACAAAATCAGTCTTCGCAGCAAAGGTAAAATTGAAGTTCTCTCAGTCGCTGAAAATATTGGCGGCGGAGGGCATGTGCATGCGGCTGGCGCTTTTGTTGAAGGTGATTATGAAACCATCAAAGAACAAGTGGTCAATGAATTGATTTCTCTTTTGGACCAATCCCCGGCTTTGAGGAAATGAGCAATCGCAAAAAAAAATCCCCTATCATCTGCCGCTGCAACAATGTCAGCCGGGAAACTATTGAGCAGGCCATTCGCGAAGGCTGCGATACCATGAATAAAATCTTTGACGCCACCACAGCTGGCGTTGGTCCCTGCGGCGGTTCTTGCCGGCGCAAACTTTTGCCACTGCTGGAGCACTATTTGGCAACTGGGACTTTTCCTGAAAAAATTGCTGAAGATTTGACTGGAAAAAAAGATCCTACGTCTTCGGATTCAGGCGAAAATCGATAATTTTTTGCACATCCGGACGACAAGTGCCACAGGCGGTGCTGGCCGAAGTCTGCCGACTCACCACTTCGGGTTTGTGAGCTCCGGCGATAATCGCTTGATCGACGATTTCGGTTGCGACGGAGCGGCAATGGCAGAGTTCGGCGTGATTGTAGGGATACTCCCACTGGCCTCGGCTTTTGAGGAGCACTTCCTTCAGCAAAAGTTCCGAATGGCTTTTGCCTTGAGGGATCGGCCAGCTCTGGGGATGATTTCCGAATTGCATTTGATATTTTCGCACGAGGGATAAAAGCTCGGTGCAGCCAATGACTTTGACTCGAGGTTTCTCTTGGGTGAAATCGAACTCCAAAAGATCTCGTCCTTTGAGTTCAGCGCGAAACACTGACATACTCTCAGGTTATATGAGAATATGGATTCTTTCATCTGATTCTGAGTTGGCTTCGACAAAGAGACTGCTCACCGCCTGCAAAAAGTCCCGGCATGAGACGGAAGTCCTGAATCCCTTGGAACTGCATTTTGAATTCGGCAGAAAAGGATTAACTTTTTATCACTTGGGAAAAGCGAAGAAGCTGCCGGATCTGGCGCTGCCCCGACTGGGCTGGGGGAGCTTGGAGTATGGCCTGCGCTTGATTCAAGCTTTTGAAGTCGCAGGCGTCCCCGTTCTCAATTCGGCGGAAAGTTATTTGCGAGCCGTGGATAAACTGCGAAGCCTTCAGATTTTTCATCAATTGGGACTTCCGGTTCCACAGACTCGTTTTTCAGCTCTGACACTGAAAAGCGAATGGCAGCTTCTGAAAAATTCAAAGAAACAAGTTTTCAAAACTCTGACCGGTTCTCAAGGCTTCGGAGTGACCTGGGGTTTGAATCCCGCCCAATCTCAATCGCAAGTGGACGCCTTTCGCAATGTTAGCTCCCCTTTTTTCGCACAAGAGATGCTTGAAGAGTCCTTCGGAAAAGACATCCGAGTTTTTGTCATTGCCGGTGAGATCATTGCCAGCATGCAAAGACAGGGAGTCCGGGACGATCTGCGCTCGAATTTGCATCAAGGCGGAAGGGCCCGCAGGGTTCGCCTGTCGGCAGAGGAAAAGAAATTGGCACTTTCTGCAGTCGAAGCTCTGGGCCTTTTCTATGCCGGAGTGGATTTTCTCAGAACTTCGAAAGGGCCTTTACTATTGGAAGCAAATCCTTCTCCGGGATTCGAAGGCGTGAGCCGCGCTTGCGGTGTGGACGTGGCCCGCCAGTTGGTTTCTCAATTTGAAACTTCGGCTTCGCGTTCGCAAATGATCACTTGATCGGGCGTTTCTTACCTCATTCCACTTTGTTGTCGATACTTGAAGCGATTGTGGGCTGCACATAAAACCGTGAGATTTTCAGGAGTATCCGTCCCGCCAGCCCATCGGGGCATGATGTGTTCAACTTGTAACTTCCACGCGGAAGTGCAGGTCTTTTGTGATTTTGGATCTACGTACTGGCAGGTCGAATGCTGATGAAAAAGCGGTTGGTAAATTTTCTTTGGAGGCAGGGCCAACCGTTGGACTTTCTGATTTTGAGGTTTACTCTGCACTTTCGATTTTTGTGCAATCACTCGATCAGAAAGATACTCAATCAAGGATCTTAAATCTCCATCGGGGACCACGTGAGACAAAAGGGATTTCATTTTTTCTAGCTTTTCAAATTGCTCTTTTGTGAGCGTCAGTTCAATTCTCACGCTTTCATTTTTTTGAATTTTTTGGACTGTGTTCTCGATCAGAGGAAGGTCAAAGCCTTGAGCCACTATTTTCTGTGTTGTGCCGTGATCCCGGGCCTCACTTGCCGTCAGCTCTTGAATGATTTGAATTTTTGTCTTCGTGAGTTTTGATGAATCTTTTTCCTGTTTGTGAGATTTCAAGTACTCTCGAGACACCTTTTGAATTTCACTGACCTGAGAAAGACTTAGCTCCCCGCTCTGAATTTGCTTTGAAACTTCGGGAATTTCCAAGCTCAGCCTCATGGCATCGATCCGTCGCATGGCTGAAGCTGCAGAGTAACCGATGCCTTCTGTTAGGTAAGAGAATAAACTGCTATAACCCATTTTCAGAAAAAGCTGCCGGCGCTGGACTTCCTTGAGAAGCTCAAGAATTTCCGATAGGACTTCCCGTTCTTTTTGGACTGTTTTTTTTAAATTGCGATCGAGTTCGTGGTCCTTCAAATATTGATGATGGACTCTGTGCAATTTTATTTTTTGATCAGGCATGTGCTTTCTCCGCTTTTTGAATTCCGCGCGGAAGCGCTTTCTTCAAGTGAAAAAACCATACCATGGGTTTTAAAATTGCTTTTTAGATGATATCGCAAATGGGAATAGAATCTGCATTTAAACGCTCGAGAGCCCTTGCTAATTCGATTCGATTTTGGAATTTGAAGTTTTCAAATTTCGAGACGAAAACAAGAGCCTACAACAGGTTTTAAGAGCTTGTTTTTCTCGTCAAATAATTTTTCACTTCAACGCGATGAATTTTTCTTACCGAAACCACTTTCTGTGCTCGACGATCAGACAGCGATTCGAGACCACTTTGAGACCGGCTTTTTCGGCTCGGGCTTCGGCTTCGGGATGGGAAATTCCCAATTGCAGCCACAGCACTTCGACACCGCCCACACTGAGGACCTCGTCAACAACTTCAGGGATGCGATCGGAGCTTCGGAAGACGTCGATGAATTTTCGGTATTCGGCTGGGATTTCGCGAAGGCTTGGGAAAATTTGAAAGCGATTTTCATTGTGGGGTTTCGGGTAGGTTCCGACGATCTCCCAGCCCTGATCGCGCATATAGAGAGGCACATAATGGCTGGCTTTTTGCGAATCCGGGCTCAATCCATAGACTGCAAATTTTTTGTACTGATTCAGAAGATCTTTGATTTCAGAATCTTTGACATTCATGGGCGTCCTCCCCTTGACTGAAGCCAGCTCTAAAGCTGGGACTCGTTCAGAGCATCCCGAACTTCGGGACTGTTGTCAGCATCCAACTTTTCGCCTGTCGTCGTCCCTACAGGAGTTTTTGCCGGATTGGATTCATTTCGTGGTTTTGCTGTGTCATTTTTTTGAGGAGTCACAGATTTGTCTTTATTTTGTGGCATAAAACCTCCCATTTTTGGGATTTACGATTCATGAGGGAAGACTGCAAAACACTGACCAGGGATCCATCCGGCAAAAATCGGCTCAATTCCCTTTTCGAAGCAATTCTGGAACAGCCTGGCGCCGATAAGAAAAAATTTTGCTGACATCTCCGCGCACGAAACTGCCGCCGAAAATTTGGCCCAGTCTTCCAATCGGGAGACGGTAGCGGACAATGTCTCTCATCAAGGTGCCAGATCCCAAATCTTCGAATTGATGGCTGTGTTGCCATTTTTGGTAGGGGCCTTTGAGTTGGGTGTCGACGAAGAACTTTTCTGGTTGCCAGACTTCGATCAAAGTTCGCCAGCGCATGGGAAGGCCGTGCACTTTCAGACTGTAATCGATCAAAGTTCCTTTTTCAATTTGTGAGGTCGAAGATTTTTCGACGTGAAATTGCAAAAGTGGCGGCGTGATCGCTTCCAAGTTTTCGGCTTTGGCGAAAAATGGGAAGACTTTTGACCTTGGAAGATCAAAGTACTGTTCAGCGAAAAAAATTTGATCTCCGCCTTGGTAGTAGCGACAGCAATCAGCAAAGGCACTTTCAAGAGTTGGAAACTGAAAATGGAATGTCGAGAGTCTTTCGCTCGTAACCCTCACCGAACTCAAAACGGCTTGGGCCATTTCTCCAAACAATGTCTGCAGAGCCAATTTTGGAACTGGAGGGCCCTTTCGGACTTGCAAGGCTTTGCAAAGTTCTTCGGTCCATTGGGCATTGGTCACCGGCTCGGGAGAAGTGGCATTGTAAATTCCCTCCATCGAAGAATCTTCGAGGGCCTTGATATAGAGATTCACCAAATCATGAAGGTGAATCCAGCTCATCCATTGATTTCCCGAGGACAGAACGCCACCCACTCCCATTTGGAAAGGTGGAAGCATTTTCATCAAGGCGCCGCCAAAGGGTGAAAGCACCACAGCGGTGCGCAGGATGACAAAGCGGGCTTTTGAAATTTTATGTTTCCCATCGAGAATGGCGTTTTCCCATTTTTCACAGACATCGGCGAGGAAGCCTGTGCCTTTGAGACTTTTTTCTGTCAGCGTTTCATCGCCACGATCACCATAGTAGCCGATGGCTGAGGCAGAGATCAAAATTTTGACTGTGGCTGGGAGGCTTTGGATCAAATGCTCACTGAATTCCTCACGGGAAGAGAGAATCTTTCTTTTTCGCTCCTCTGTCCACCTTCCCTCCCCGACATTTTCACCTGCCAAGTGAATGACAGCTTCAACTTCATTTAGTGCCGGAGAATCGATAGCGCCTTTGCTCAAATTTCCCTCGATGATTTCCGCCGGGAATGGCAGCTCCAGCTTTGCTTTCCCGGCATTTCTAGAAAGAGCGATCACATGATGGCCCTTTCGGACCAAGGCTTTTCCAACTTCTTTGCCAATCAGACCGGTGGCTCCGGTGAGGAGAACTTTCATTTTTGTTTTTCCTTTAAAGCTTTGTGAAAAGCGTGAAGGGCTCGGTCGCGGGCTTCGCTGTGGTTAATGATGGGCTCTGGATAGCGATCGGTTCCATATTCGGGAATCCATTTTCGAAT
Source organism: Pseudobdellovibrionaceae bacterium (assembly GCA_041288045.1). Classification (GTDB taxonomy): domain Bacteria; phylum Bdellovibrionota; class Bdellovibrionia; order Bdellovibrionales; family Bdellovibrionaceae; genus 21-14-0-10-47-8. The sequence continues at coordinate 24,126 of JBGGMM010000134.1, forward strand.
GTACTCTTCATCAGGGTCAAAGCGTTCGGCTTGAGATTGCGGATTGAAAACACGAAAGTACGGCGCGGCATCGCAGCCAGTTCCCGCTGCCCATTGCCAGTTGCCATTGTTGCTCGCCAATTCGTAATCCAAAAGTTGAGAAGCGAAGTACCTCTCCCCTTCCAACCAATAAATCAAAAGATGCTTGGTGAGAAAGCTCGCAGTCACCATACGAGCTCGGTTGTGCATATAGCCTGTCGCCAGAAGCTCTCTCATGCCAGCGTCAACAAAAGGATATCCCGTTTTTCCTTCACACCATTTCTGAAAATCAGATTTGCTTTTTCGCCATTCCACTTTGTCGTACTCGG
>JBGGMM010000135.1:0-5856 GCA_041288045.1 Pseudobdellovibrionaceae bacterium
CGTGTGCTTGAAAGCACAACCATGATCGTGCAGGATGGAAAGACTTGAACCATCAACGCTTATTCTGATTACCCCTACCAAATTGCAACGGATAAAGGTCAGTCCACAGGATTTAAACCAGTTGGAATTGCCTCCAAGATCACACCTGTGATTTTAGGAGAAAGATCTGACAGCATCAGCTTGGATGTGAATTTTAAAATTGATTCTTTAGTCGGTCTTGTCAGTGGCGCGCCTTTGACCAGCACCAACTCGATTGATACTGCCATTGTTGTACGAAGTGGACAGAGTGCGGCCATCGGTGGATTGATCAAAAGCCAAAGCAATACAGGCTATAACAATCCACCTGATAATGTGAAAAACCCGATCATCAGTCTTTATGCTTCGAAGGATTTTCAAAGAAACCAAAGTCAGTTCGTCGTTTTTGTGACTCCGATCATTAAATCCTCCGCGTCGGCGGGATCAGAGAAAATCAAAAAGAAATTTCGTTTGAGAGATTAACAGCATGATCAACCCTCAATGTCATCTTATAGCAGTGATCGGTGGAAAAGGCGGAGTAGGAAAATCCGTCTTTGCCGCTAATTTCGCTGCAGCTCTCATGTTAGAGCTTCGCGCTCAGGTGATGCTGATTGATGCTGATGCCAAATCTTGTGGAGATCAAAACGTTATTCTCGGACTGCGGCCGAACAAAACACTCTCTGAAGTGGCTCAGTTTCAAGGATCTCTCAATCCTCAAGTGATTCCACAATTGGCCACCATGCACCCATCGGGTCTTGCCTATCTTCCGGCGGTTCGAGGTCCCGAAGAGATTTTGAACGTCAATCCGGAACTGCTTTTAAAGCAGCTTGAATTTTTCTCGCGCCATTTTAAATTCATTGTTGCTGACCTTGGCAACGAATTAAAGGATTTGCAATTGGCTCTTCTCAGAGAGGCAACTGCCATTACGATCATTGCGGCGCCTGAAGTTTTGGTGATCAATCAAACTCAAAGGCTGATTCAGGATCTTTTAACAGCTACATTTCCGATGGATATGCTTCAGCTTGTCGTCAATAAGGCCGGCCAAAATGGGATGAGCCCACAGACGATTTCTCAGGCCTTAAGACTTCCGATTGTTGGCATGATCCCGCAAGACGATATTACCACTTTGGGCTCACTGCAAAGAGGAACTCCTTTTGTTCTTTCCCAGAACAAAGCTCCAGTTTCCGCTGCTTATCATGAAATTGTCAGAAAGCTCACGGGCGGAACTTTACAAAGACTGAAGGGACTGAATCGGCCTCAAGCTCCCGTAGCTTCTGCAGCTTCTTCTGTCTCTTCAAAAGCTGGAGATTCTTCGTCAAATAGTGCTAATGATATTCGAACTCAATTGAAAATTCGGGTTCATAATGAGCTGATCAAAGCCATGGACCTGAAAAAAGGGATCACAGAAACCAATAATGATCCCGTCAAAGAGGCGGCTCTCAGACAAAAGACTTTGCAATCCATCACTCAAATCATTGATCGTGAATCTCCTGGCTTGCCGCGAGAAGAACGCTCGAAAGCAATCAAAGAAGTTCTTGAAGAAGCTTTGGGATTAGGGCCGCTTGAAGATCTTTTGGCAGATGCTTCCGTCACTGAAATCATGGTAAATGGGCATCGCAAGATTTTTGTCGAGAAAAGCGGCAAAGTGCAGTTAAGTCCGGTGACTTTCACTTCGAATCTTCATCTTCGCAATGTGATTGAAAGAATTGTCACTCCCCTAGGCCGACGAATCGATGAAAAAACACCTTATGTCGATGCTCGATTGAAAGACGGCAGTCGGGTCAACGCTGTGATTGAGCCTCTATCGATTGATGGGCCCGCTCTCACCATTCGTAAATTTAAAAAAGGTGGGATCACGGCTGAAAAATACGTTGAATTTGGATCTTTGACCAAACCCATGATCGATTTTCTTCGAATCTGTGTCGAGAATGGTTTGAATATTGTGATTTCTGGCGGAACTGGATCAGGTAAAACAAGCCTTCTCAATATGATGTCCAGTTTCATTCCAGCTAACGAGCGAATTGTGACTGTTGAAGATGCGGCCGAATTGCAAATGCAGCAAGAGCATGTGGTTCGGCTTGAGACCAGACCTTCGAATATGGAAGGGACTGGGGCGATCACCATCCGTGATCTGGTCAAGAATGCTTTGCGAATGCGTCCCGATCGGATTGTCGTCGGGGAAACCCGGGATGGCGCTGCACTGGATATGTTGCAGGCCATGAATACAGGTCACGACGGATCGATGACAACCACTCACGCCAACTCTCCAAGAGAATGCATCGCTCGTCTAGAAACTCTTTGTATGATGTCCGGAATGGAGCTCCCCGTCCGCGCCATTCGTGAGCAAATTTCGACTGCCGTGCATTTGATTGTTCAGATCTCTCGCCTTTCGGATGGCAGCCGAAGAGTGACCAGCATCACCGAAGTTTGCGGCATGCAAGGTGAAACTGTCACCCTTCAGGAAATTTTCAAATTCAAAGAAACAGGTTTTGATAAAAACCGCCGTATTTTGGGTCAGTTTCAGTCTTCAGGGATGGTTCCAACTTTCATTGAGAAATTAGAACAAAAAGGTGTTGTGATTCCAAGAGAGCTTTTCAGCATGGATCAAAAGCCGGGAGCTGCGACTCCGAAATCCAATCCGGTGATGATGAATCCAATGGCCTCATTGAAGAAAACGGGAACCGGAGGTAAGCCATGACGGCATTTTTGGCAAACGACTGGTTGATGATCATCGCCGTTGCAGCTTGTGTTTTCATGGTGGTCTACATGTGGGAAAGCCGATTTGTCGGCTACATGCAGAGAAAGAGCCTCGGCAACCGAGAAGAAATCCTTCGCCTTCTGGATTTAATGTTCGTTGAGGTCGACTCTAAAAAAGTAACGATCCTGCTTTTGCTTCTCAGTTTTGGATTGGGCGCGGCCGTTTTTCTTTTGTTGCTTCCAAATGTTGCTCTGGCGATCATGATTGGACTGATGGTGACTATCGCCGGATGGTCAGCTCCGCTGGTGGCCGTAAAAATTGTCTATGACAGACGCTGCAATTTTTTTGTCGATCAAATGGTGGATGGACTGACGATCATGGCGAACGGGATCAAAAGCGGTCTTTCCGTCAATCAATCCATGGAAAGAGTTGTGGAAAACCTGGGGAACCCTATCAGTCAGGAGTTTGGTCTAGTTCTTTCGCAAATTCGAATCGGTCGCAGCGTTGAAGAGGCCTTGATTGAAATGGGAGAAAGAATCCCCCGACCCGATGTTCAGATGTTTGTGACTTCTATCAATATTTTGAAAGAAACTGGCGGAAATTTGGCTGAGACATTTTCCACCATCTGCACCACCATCCGTGAACGACAGAAAATTGAGAAAAAAATTCAAGCGATGACGGCTCAGGGGCTTACGCAAGGGATCATTATTACCTTAGTCCCGATCGTCTTGTTGCTTGTTTTCAGCCTTGTGAACCCTGGTTACATCAAACCGCTCTTCAATACGACCTTTGGACTGATCATCATTTTTATCATGTTCGCACTGCAAATAACCGGTGGAATTATGATCCGAAAGATTGTTAAAATTAAAGTATAAACACTGGGGCACGTACGCCCTTTTGAGTTCAGAGGTTCATGGATGAAAAAACTGATTCTCTTATCTGCCACTCTATTGTCTTTCCAAGCACTTTCAGTCGTTGACATGAAAAATGCCAATTTTGCCAATTCCTGGGTCGACCTTGAGGTTCCGGGTTCGGGTTATGATCTGAAAATCACCCGCACTTACAACAGCAAATCGCTCTTTGATGGTCTTTTTGGTTTTGGCTGGTGCTCGGATTTTGAAACTAAAATTGAGCAGACAGCTGAAGGAAATTTGAAGCTGACCGAGTGTGGTGCTGGTCAGGAGGTTTTCTTTACTCCTCGCGAATTCGGTCGCAAAGAAATCGACAAGACAATTGCTCAAATCATCGCCAAAGTTCGAGCTGCCAAAAAAGCTGATGAAAAAACTTTAAAGTCCATGGCCGAAGATATGATCAGTGACCATGATCTTCGATCCAAATTCGCTTTCGCTTACAAAGTGGCAGTTCCAGTCAAAGATGGAACACAATTTTTCGCCAATGGCCGCGAAGTCGAAAACATCACTCTCGCTAAAGGCGTCTACACCAGAAATCTTCCAGACGGCTCTTTCATGCGATTCACAAAAGATGGTCACTTGACTCACATGTACGACAAGAACGGAAACTATTTAAAGCTTGATTATGATGGCGGGCTTTTAAAGGAAATCGTCGATAACAACGGCCGAAAGCTGTCTTTCAAGTATTACACCAACAAAAAAGTCAAATCGATCACAGGACCCAACAGCCTGAATGTCGAATACAAATTCAATAACATCAATGATCTGAGCTGGATGAAAAACGCTTGGAACAACGTTTATACTTATGAATATGACGACCTTCATAATCTCACCAAGGCGACTTTTCCGGATAAAACATTCGTTGCTCTGACCTACGATAAGAAGAATGACTGGGTGACCAGCTTCACGGATCGCGAAAAGTGCACAGAAAAATATCAATACGAGTTTGATTCCAAAGATCCAAGAATGCATTACTGGTCCACAGTGAAAAAAACCTGCGGCAAAGAGGTCGTGAACGAATCCAAGCACGAATTCTGGTATTCCATCAGAAAAGACGGTCAGTACTATCTGTCCCGAGTCGCTTCGACTGTGAATGGAAATGCAACAGACATCACTTATCACGAAGCTTTCGGAAAGCCGACGGCCATTCGAAGAAACAATGAGCGCTTCACTTTCGATTATTATTCCAATGGCCAAGTGAAAACCAAAAACAGCGACACATCGAAACTGACTTTCACCTATGATACGAAATCTGGTAAAGTCAGCGAAGTCGTCAGCAACTATATGAATGAAAAAGGCAAAGTCACTGCCACTCGCAAAGCTGAATTCAAATATGACGGCAAAGGCAATCTGACTTTCGCACAAAATACGGACGGCCAAAAAGTGACAATGACCTATGATCAGCGAGGTCGAATCGCCTCAATCACTGATCAAGCGAAAAAAATCGTTAAAATTGAATACGAAGAAAGATTCGGAAAACCGGCACTTGTCACTCGTCCCGGTCTTGGAACCATCAAAGTCACTTACAAAGCCAATGGCGAAATCGACAAGGTCAACAGTGCAGAAGGTCCTTCGGTGGCCATGCAAGTGGCCAGCACTTTTAATAACTTGCTGGACGTGATCGCCCCAGCCACAGCCGAAGTTTTTAACTGATTACGAGGAATGATATGAAAAAATTAATTTTATTTGGAATTGGTTCTCTTCTCAGCACTCAAATAGCCTTCGCCCAGGCCAATGGGCCCGTCATCAAAGGGGCAGCCCCTGTCGTTCCAGGCGTTCCCTGCCAAGGCACCTGTTCTCCGCATATTACAGATTCGCAGGTGATCGACAAACCACAGCTGAGCCCCTGGCCTGGATATGAGGGTGCAATGCCTGGTGGTTCCACTGTTGTTCCCGGTGCTCAGCCAGCGACTGGAGCCGATCAGCCTGACGCTGGGTAAGAGGCTCTTTTTTGCTCTCGATTGTAGAAGCCCTGAACATTCTCAAAATAAGACTCGCAGCTAAGCCCTTGAAATAAGGGCTTTTTTTTTGCCAGTCTCAAGTGATTTGATGGCATGGGCTTAGCTATAGCTTTGAGTATGGAGAATCCCTCCATAGAGGAGAATCTATGAAAACCCTTTTGCTCACGTTCGTGGCTGTTGTGATTTCTTTTTCAGCGTTTGGATCTGATTGTCCAAAACGTGCTGGAGGAAAGACAGCGCCCCGAAGAGATTATCAATCGGCTCTTCCTGA
>JBGGMM010000136.1:0-4350 GCA_041288045.1 Pseudobdellovibrionaceae bacterium
AAACAATCCAGAATAAAAACTCCGTCTTTTTTCAAACTACGAAAAACATTTGCGAAATACAGCTTCATTAAAGACAGAATTTTAAAAACAAAGTAAGAAAAGTTCATCGCAATTGCCAGATCAACAGATGGCAAACCGGGATTGAGAACATTTTTTTCCGTCAATTGAATGCGTTTTTGCTGATCGGAAGTGAGCTTTGCAAGGTGATGCGAACGTCCATATTCCAAGGGCTCAGGATCTAAATCCAAACCCAAGGCTGAAAAGCGAGACCCCATTTTCACCCACTCGCAAGAAAGAGCGAAAGTGCCACAAAAATCTTCTCGCAAAGTCTTGGGTTCTTTTTTTCTCAATTCCTTGTAAGTTTTCCTTAAGAAAACAACGTCACCTTCAGCCGATTGGACGGATTTGGTATAATAATCGTATTTATCGAAGGTCGGCCGGGGACTTTTTTTCTGAACCCGGCGCCTGGTTGTCGGCTGTGACTTCATGGAACTTCTTCAAGAGCCGTTCGAATGGCAGCCACGATGTCATGTTTCTGCGGAACTGAAGCATCTTCCAAATTAGGGTGAAGTCCAATCCCGGGAACATTTTTTCCTGCCACGACTTGAGGCCGAGCCAGAAGCTCATAGAAAAGTTCTTGCGTTGTCCGATACACCAAATGCTCAGCGAAATTCGTGACCTCTGTGTCTTCGTTCACAAAAACGACACGCCCGGTTTTTTGAATTGACGATTTCACAGTTTGCCAGTCGTACGGATAAATTGTGCGCAGATCGATCACTTCGACAGAGAGTCCTTCACGCTGAAGCTCATCGGCAATTTGATTGCACAAAAGAAGATGCCTTCCGTAAGAGACAACAGTGATCTGCTGACCTTCACGAGTCACGGCAGCTTTGCCGATTGGAACTTCAAATTCTTCCAGTTTTGGAAAGCGAGCTGTCCATTTGGTGCGATCTCCAATCGGTGCATCAATCATCGCCTTCAGTTCTTTTTCATCCGGCTCACCTGGGATGAGCTCCTCGCCCCGAACCCGCATCAAAGCTTTAGGTTTCAAAAACAAGACTGGGTTGGGATCTTTGATGGCCGAAATCAAAAGACCATAGGCATCTTTCGGAGTCGAAGGCATCACCACTTTCCACCCTGGAAGCCTTGAAGCCCAAGCATCAAAAGAATGCGAATGGTAAATGCTTCCTCGAATCCCTGCACCCACCGGGGTCATCACCACCATCGGCATTGGGTAATTGCCATTGGTCACCCACAAAGTGTTCCCGGCAATTTTCAAAAGATCGATGGTGTTAAAAATATAATCAGCAAATTGAATTTCAGCCACGCAGCGCTCGCCGGTCATGGCAATTCCCATCGCCATGCCAATGATCCCACGCTCATCCAGTGGAGTGTTCCAGCTGGTCTTTAATCCTTGAGTCGCTGTGAAAACACCGCCCAGGGGGGCTCCCACGTCTTGTCCAAAAATATCTTTCACACCCAATTGGCTTTCGCCATAATGAAGGGCCATTCGAATGGCCTGTGCCATGTTTGCCATTAGAATTTCCTCCAGTCCGCATTTTCACTTCCAACATAGACATTGTCCCAAATCGATTCGGCAGTTGGAACTGGCTCACCACGTACTTTTTGCTGAGCTTCGTAACCTTCTTGTTCGTAGCGCTCCCAAATCAACTTGGCATCGCTCTGCTTGAGCAAGCCATTGGCAATCAGCTTTTGCTCGAATTCTTTCACGCAATCTTGCTCATGAGAAATAAAGTTAGCACCGCTCGCTGAAGAGTGGCCGTAAAGACGAGACAACTTGGCTTCAATGAAGGAAGGCTTTCCTGTTTTTCGAATGTAATCCATTTCTTCTTTGATTGCTAAGTAGCATTCCACAGGATCATTGCCATTGATCACTCGTGAGCGAATATTAAAAGCCTTCGCCCGATCGGCAATCTGAGTTTCGCCGTGCTGACCTTCATAACCAGTGGAAATTCCCCACAGGTTGTTCTGAACAGTGATCAACATCGGAAGCTCTTGACCCTTGCGTGAAGCCCAAACAAGGCAACTGGCAAAATCACCTTCCGCTGTTCCGGCGTCGCCGCCAGTGACGACGGTGAGAGCTTTTGATCGATGCCGCTTTTGCACGTGAGCAGTTCCCATGGCCATCGAATATTGAACTTCGATCGGTGAAGAGACAGGCGCCACATTCCATTTCGGAAAACAGTAATGATTGGAAAAATTGCGTCCACCTGTGGATGAATCCGTCGACCGATTCATGATCAAGCGAATCGAATCAATCATCGGCATTCCCATGGCAATCAAAGTGGGAGTGCAGCGATAGTGCATATGTAAGTAATCGTGCTGAGGCCCCTGACCTTTGTTGACCAAAAGACCGAGAGTCACACCCCAGGCCTCTTCACCAGGTCCACCAATCCAGAAAAAAGCGTCACCGGCTTTGTAGATTTTGATGAGTCGCTCTTCGAGCACGCGGGATTTCACCATCAGATCGTGCATCGAAAGCAGAAGATCCTTGGACAGGCTTGAAAAAGTGCCCTTTGAAGTTGTCGTCGCTGATTTCACTGACTTCGCCGGCTTTTTGCTCTTTTTTGCCATGTTTTTCAAAGCCTTGCCCTTGGCCACAGACTTGGACACCTGCATGAATCCCCCTTTAAATGAAAAACCCATCCGAGTTTAAACTGGATGGGCTTTCTTGTCCTGGATTGAGAAGGGATTCTCAACATTTGATGCCAAGCAGTAACTACTTATTAGCGACTGGCTTTCCCGTCATCAAAGCGATCAGATCCGAAAGAACCTGACTGGCCTCCATGACATCCGGTCGCTTGAGGTATTCCTTTTCTTTTTCGGTCTTGCTGGCATTTTTTGCTGCCTTGGCCTTTTCCTTTTTCTCTTTATCCTTGGTCACTTCAGTCAATTTGATGGTCTTGCCTTTGACCTTGGCTTTGGCCAACTCTTCCTCGATTTTTTTGAACTCAGGGTCTTTGGCCACTCGCACTTTTGATTTGTCAGCCAAAGTCTTGATCCAGTCTGGATTGACTGTCATCCAAGCATTGGTGCCTTCTTTGACATAAGCTTCTGGCGAAGTGAAATTGTCGATTTTCTTTTCGGGCAAAGAATAATCCAAATACTTCTCGCCAATTTCATCACTGACATACTGACCAGGAATTTGAATATCCGAATTCACTCCCCGGTGCTGAGTGGAATAGCCGCCTGGAGTGAAGAACATTCCGACCGTCACTTTTAAAGCCCCTAAGTTTTGTGGAATTGGCATGACGGATTGAACAGAGCCTTTTCCAAAAGTATGGTCATTCCCAACGATCACAGCTCGTTTGTAATCTTGAAGAGTGCCAGCAACAATCTCAGAAGCGCTGGCTGAAATTCGCGATGTCAGAACCACCAAAGGTCCTGGCCAATCCACTTGCGAGTCTGAATCTTTGTAAGTCATCTCGCCTTTCCCCTCTTCGCGAGAAGACTGCTTCACCACATTTCCAGTTTGAAAGAAAAGTCCGGCAATTTTCACAGCGTCTTCCAGACTGCCGCCGCCGTTATTGGACATATCCAAAACCAAGCCTTCGGCTTTCTGAGCTCGAGCTTCGGCAATCAATTTTTTGACATCAGCTGCCGAGGACCGGCCGCCGCGGCGAGAATCCGCATAGAAAGAAGGAAAATTGATGATGCCGATTTTCTTTTTCACTCCACCGACATCTTTGTCGATATAAAGAATGCTGGCGGCTTCGTCTTCCAGCTTGATTTTGTCACGAACCAGAGTGACTTCGAAACGTTTCTTGCCATCCCCTTGTTTGCGCAAGATGCTCAATTTGACCCGAGTTCCTTTTTCACCGCGGATTTTTCGAACCACATCGCGGAGATCCATCTCAACGACATTTTCCAAATTTCCTTTCTCGCCCTGACCGACAGCAATGATTTTATCTTGGGGCTGAATCTGTCCAGACCGAGCAGCGGAACCTCCGGGAACCAAAGCTTCCACCACTGTAAATCCCTCTTGCGAAGACAGAGTGGCGCCGATCCCTTCTAAAGAAAGAGACATTTGAATTTCGAAATCCTCAAGAACGTCTTTTGAAAAGAAAGAAGAGTGCGGATCCAGTCCACGCGCAAAAGAATCCAAATACCCAGCATAAATGTCATCTTCTTTGGTTTCGACAGTTCTCTTCACTGTGCGGTCCCAGTTTTTGATGACGTTGGATTTGGCCTCATCCATTTTCATATCTGTGGCCAAATAATTTGAAATTTGAAAGTGAATGTACTTCCTCAAAAAATCATTGGCTTCATCAGCGGTCTTAGGAAAAGGCTTTTTATCCGGATCAAAGACGAGTTCGACTTTGCTGTCGA
>JBGGMM010000137.1:0-2961 GCA_041288045.1 Pseudobdellovibrionaceae bacterium
AAAAGAACAACAAGAAAACCCCATAGAATTTTTGAGCGAAGAATTTTTTTCATGCTTGAGAATCTTTCCACAGGAGGAGTGAGCTCACGTGAGCTCCTGCAAAAGTAATGAGAGCCGAATAATAAACCCAAACCAAAAGCACAATGATCGAACCAGCGGCGCCATAAGAAGAACCCAGCGCGCTTCTTCCCAGGTAAAGGCTGATAACTTCTTTGCCGACCACGAACAGAAAAGCAGTAAGAAGGCCTCCTTGAAAGGAAGCCTTCCAAGGAATGTGCGGACTGGGAAGAAAGCGATAAATGAGGCTGAAAATTCCAATGTAAGAAAGATAGGAAATTCCAATATTCACCCAACGCCAATTGGCCTGATCAGAGAAATTGGCAGAGATGATAGAAGAGGCAATCAATGAGACGATCATGATCAGAATAAAGCTGAGAGCCAGGCTGGCGTTGAAAAGGCGTGTTTCTAAAAAATGCAAAAGTCCCTTGAGCTTGGAGCCTTTGGGTGCAGTGCGGGTCGGATTTCTGAAAATCAGATTGAGGGCCTCTTTCATTTCGCCAAAAATCAGACTGGCTGAGAGAAGAAGAGTCAGTGCTCCAAATATCCCCGATGCCGTTGCTAAATCCGGACGCTCTTTGGCATTTTGAATCACAATTTCAAAAGTTTTGGCAGCATCGGCGCCAACCACTCCTTGAACTTGAGAGAGAAAAGCGGATTGAAGGTCAGATCCAAGCTTTGAAGAAAGCGTCACAAACAGGATGACAAGCGGAGCTAAAGAGAGAGCTGTGTAATAGGCCAATGAGGACGCCAATGTGGTGGTGTGGTCCTTCTGAAATCGGTCAAAAAAGGACGAAATGAAATGAGTCACTCTCTGAAAAGCCATGGATTGCTCCTTTTTCCCATGAAGCAGCATTTCCTCTGTCACTATGCACAGGGCATGCTCAAATGTTGCTTTTGGCAAGAGTCAGAAATAGAAAATTGCTGAGAAATGAGTTTGACTCTTGCTGTTAAGAAGAGGACCGTGGGGTCCAATAATGTTTTTCGTAAGTAGGTGAATTATCGCAGTTGTTTCAGGGCATCCAGTTGTATTTCAAGGTGGAATGGGAATCGCAATTTCCAATTGGAAATTAGCGCGCAAAGTTTCTCAGGCAGGACAATTGGGAATTGTTTCTGGAACGGCCATCAATTCGGTTTTGGTCCGTCGTCTTCAGGATGGCGACCTGGACGGACAAATGCGAAAGGCACTTCTTCATTTTCCTCAACAGGAAATTGCCAAAAAAATTCTGGAAACTTTTTTTATTGAAGGTGGGCGTCCGGCTGGAACTCCTTATAAGCGAGCGCCGCTTTACAATCTTCAATCTTCGAATTTTCTTATGCAGCTGACAGTCGCCTCTTCTTTTGCCGAAGTTTATCTGGCGAAGGAAGGGCACAGTGGGCTGGTGGGATTGAACTTGCTTGAAAAAATTCAATTGCCGAATCTGGCTTGTTTGTATGGAGCTCTTCTGGCCGATGTCGATTATGTCGTCATGGGAGCTGGAATCCCGCGGGAAATTCCAGGAGCTTTGGATTTGCTCAGTCAGAATCTGCCAGCGCGATTGCGGATTCCAGTGGCGGGTGCTTCACAAGATTTAGAAGGTTACACAGAGTTTGATCCAGCAGTGGTCATGAATGGAAAGCTTGTTTCTGATTTGAAGCGACCTTTCTTTTTACCGATTGTTTCGTCCGCTGTTCTAGCTCAGAGCTTAAAGAAGAAATCAACAGGTGAGATCAATGGTTTCATCGTTGAAAGCCCATTGGCTGGTGGCCACAATGCTCCTCCGCGAGGGCCTATGCGCCTTTCCGCTGAAGGCGAGCCTATTTATGGTCCTCGAGACGAAGTTCTTTTTTCTGAAATGCAAGAGATCGGTTTGCCTTTCTGGTACGCCGGCTCCTATGCGACTCCGGAAAAATTGCAGATGGTTTTGCAGGCAGGCGGATCTGGTATTCAAGTGGGAACGCTTTTCGCTTTCAGCGAAGAGTCCGGCTTGGATTCTGGTTTGAAAGCCTCAGTGCTTGAAAAAATCCGCAATGGACAAACAGACAATTGGATTTACACGGATCCCATTTCTTCGCCGACAGGATTTCCATTCAAAGCCGTGCGCTTGACAGGTTCGATGTCGGAAACTTCTGTCTATGAGAAGCGACGCCGAATTTGCGATTTGGGATACCTTCGTCATGCCTATCAGGCTGCCGACGGAAAAATCGGACTTCGCTGTCCAGCGGAACCAGTCGATGATTACGTGAAAAAAGGCGGCTCTGTCGAAGAGACAAAAGGCCGCAAATGTCTGTGCAATGCTCTGATGGCCGATATCGGCATGGGCCAAGTCCAATCCTGGGGAGACGTCGAACAACCTCTCCTCACCGCTGGCGATGATCTCAATCAACTGCACCGAATTCTCCAAGGAAGAGATTCCTACTCAGCAACCGAAGTCTTGCAATATCTCCTCAACGAAGAATCCACAATCCTCACAGCAAAATCCAAACAAGCAATCTCCCTCAGGCAAACACTCTAATCGCCTGAGGCATAAGCTAAAAAAGAAATCGCTCCATTTTATTGGCCCCAAATGCTTGAATGGAAGCCCGCTGATTGCATGACTTGCAAAGAAGTCTCAAATTGCTAGCCTCATCCGATCCACCAAGCGCTTTCGGCTGAATATGATCTATTTCCAGAGCATAAGTAGACCGACAGTTCTCACACTGATTCTTAGCTCTTTGAAATACTTCTCTTTTCATTTGAGCTTTGGATTTCAACTTGATGACGCGACGTTTTCTGAACGCTCGGGATGGATCATATTCCCGAAGTCCCAAATCACAGAGCTTTTCAAATAATTCCCCTAAACTGAGATTGGGATTCGAATGAGCCAAATAGCCTTTCAGAGTTTCTATCTTATCTCTTAATCCTTCATTCGCTTGAAACTTCAA
>JBGGMM010000138.1:0-5257 GCA_041288045.1 Pseudobdellovibrionaceae bacterium
GAGTGGTGGTGCAATTTCCAACCACATGATCAATCAAAGTGTGATTGTCGTGATGTTGGTTGCCAAAACCCAAAGTCAAACCATTGACCTGAGCTGAAGCGTATTCACCTAAGCAGTACACGTCCAGATTGTGGCGATTCAAAAGTGCACCAGTAGCGTAAGACAGAGACTCAAGGCTCGCATCCTTCATCAAAAAGATTCGAGTGCAACCGACGCTGGTGGTATTTAAACCCTCTACCTGTATTCGAAGGTATTCAAGCTTCGCGGATTCTTCGATCAAAATTTCAGTCACTGTATTGGTCAGCGACTTTTGCTCAGTTCCCACATAGCTTTCCACAAGCGAAAGCTTGGATCCACGACCGACCTTCACCAAAGTTTTTGGATAGGTCGCTTTGCCTGAATTTTGAAAATAAAGAACCTGCAGGGGCTTTGCCAAAGAAGTGTCGGCGGGAACTTCGATAACAACCCCACCATGGACAAAAGCTGAATTGAGGGCTTCCATCGCATCTTGTCTCAATGAACCCAATTGTTTCCGCGCTTTTCGAATCGATGAAAAAACAGAAGTTTTTTTCACTTCTTCAATTCCAACCACTTTGATCTTTTTCAATGCCTTTAAATCCGAAAGGCCTTCAACAATTGCACCATTAAGAAATACCAAATTGAAAAATTCAGGATTGAGAAAAGGCTTGATGGTTTTCGCCAGATCTTTGGGCACTTTATATGAGTCATAATCCTGAGGCTCTAATTGGCTTTCTGGCAGATTCTTCAGGCTTGTGTACTTCCAGGCTTCGAGCGCTTTGCTTGGCAGGCCGTGCTGCTGAAAATAACGAAATCCGTTTTGACGAACGAATCCCCAAGGCCCGTAGGCTTTCCGAGTTTGATTGAATTTTTGAAAAGCGTTTTGCAAATTCATTTTACATCAACCAATCGTAACCTTGTTTTTCAAGTTTCAATGCCAGGCTTGCATCCCCGGTTTCGACAATTTGGCCTTTCGCCAGGACGTGCACGAAATCAGGTTTGATATAATTCAAAAGTCTTTGGTAGTGCGTGATCAGAACGATCGCATTGTCTTTAGAGCGAAGCTTGTTCACTCCTTCAGCGACAATTCGAAGCGCATCGATATCAAGTCCCGAATCGGTTTCATCCAACAGTGCCAAGCGTGGAGCAAGCACAGCCATTTGCAGAATTTCGTTTCGCTTTTTTTCACCACCTGAAAAACCGACGTTCACCGGTCTTTCAATGAAGTCTTCGCGCATTTGCACCATTTTCATTTTTTGTTTTAAAAGCGGGCGAAATTCATTTTCAGAAAGCTCTTCAGAACCTTGATATTTCAAAATCGAATTAAAAGCCGTGTGCAAGAAATTAAAATTGGACACTCCGGGAACTTCAACTGGGTATTGCATGGCCAGGAAAATGCCTTCTTTAGCTCTGACGTCGGGCTCCAAATCCAAAAGGTTCTTCTTTTGGAAATTGATTTCATACAAGACTTCACCTTCAGTCACTTCGTATGCAGGATGGCCGGCGAGAACTTTTGAAAGAGTGCTTTTGCCAGAGCCATTGGGTCCCATGATGGCGTGGACTTCACCGGCATTGATGGTGAGGTTGAGACCTTTGAGAACTTGTTTATCATCGATTTTGGCACTGAGGTTTTTTATTTCCAACATGATATCACCCAACACTGTTCTCTAATTTCATTTCAATCAATTTGACAGCTTCCACTGAGAACTCGAGAGGAAGCTCTTTGAACACTTCTTTACAAAATCCATTTACCAGCATCGAGATGGAGGCTTCCATGTCCAGTCCTCGAGACTGCAGGTAAAAAATCTGATCTTCACTGATTCGCGAGGTCGAGGCTTCGTGCTCTAAAGTCGCTGTTTTGTTTTTCACTTCGATATAGGGAAAAGTATGCGCTGAGCATTTGTCCCCCACCAGCATCGAATCACACTGAGAGTAATTTCTGGCGTTTTCTGCAGAAGGCATGATTTTGACCAAGCCCCGATAGGCATTGCTGGAATGTCCTGTTGAAATTCCTTTTGAGATGATTGTGCTCTTGGTGTTTTTGCCAATATGGATCATCTTTGTGCCCGTGTCGGCTTGCATGTAATCATGAGTGAGAGCGACAGAGTAAAAAGCGCCTTCGGAATAATCCCCTTGCAGAATCACCGAGGGGTATTTCCAAGTGATGGCAGATCCACTCTCAACCTGAGTCCAGGAGATTTTTGATCGTTTGCCAGCGCATTTGCCACGCTTGGTGACGAAATTGTAAATGCCACCGCGGCCCTCTTTATCACCGGTGTACCAATTTTGAACTGTGGAGTATTTGATTTCTGCGTTTTCCAATGCGACTAGCTCAACCACGGCAGCGTGCAATTGATTTTCATCCCGCTGAGGAGCCGTGCAACCTTCCAGATAATTGACGAAGCTTCCTTCGTCTGCCACCAAAAGCGTTCTTTCAAACTGTCCTGTCTCAGAAGCATTGATTCGAAAGTAAGTTGAAAGATCAACTGGGCAACGAACACCTTTTGGAATGTAACAAAAAGATCCGTCTGTAAAAACGGCCGCATTCAGAGCAGAATAATAATTGTCCGAAGTCGGGACCACAGTCCCTAAATATTTACGAACGAGGTCTGGATGTTTTTGAATCGCTTCAGAAATTGAACAAAAAATCACTCCGGCTTTTTCTAAGACTTCCGTGTGAGTGGTGCCGACAGAGACCGAATCAAAGACCACGTCCATGGCCACGCCCGAAATTCGCTTTTGCTCGTTGAGAGGGATTCCCAGCCGTTCAAATGTTTTCACCAATTCTGGATCCAACTCATCCAGGGATTTGGGTCCATCGGCTTTTTTCTTCGGTGCTGAATAGTAGCGAATGTCTTGAAAATCGATTTTTGGATATTTGACATGGGCCCACGTCGGCTCTTCCATCGTCAGCCAATGACGAAAAGCTTTCAGACGGTATTCCAGCATCCACTCGGGTTCGTTTTTCTTATTTGAAATCAGGCGAATGATCTCTTCATTCAAGCCTTTGGGGGCTTGATCTGTTTCGATCTCTGTGACGAAGCCGTATTTGTAGTTTGTCTCTTCCAGTTTCACCATCACTTCACCAACAACTCTTTGAGCGTGAGATTCTTGTAAAAATCGTTCAATTTTTGATTCAAGGTCTGAACCGGCGAGATGATATTGCAGCTGGATTGCAGCTCACAGGCCTCTTCTTTGTGGATGCATTTAGCAATCTGGGTCGGACCTTGAATCACTTCGATCAGATCCTGCAATGTCACCTTGGAGAGGTCCTTGGTGATTTGATAACCCCCGTTAACCCCTTGTTCGGACTTTAAAATTCCGTTCTGGGCCATGATCTGCATCACTCGGGCTGTGGCATCAAAAGGGGCTTGATAGCTGTCTGAAACCTCTTTCGCTGAGGTCAATTCCCCAGAGGTTTTGCGGCTCATGTGCTTGAGCGCCATCAATGAATATTCCAGTTTCCGGTTCAATTTGTTCATGTGGCCCTGGTTTAGATGAAAGCCAGGTGAAAATCAATTGAATTACGCCTTTTTTTGACGTATTTCAGTCGACATGAAATTACTGACACTCATTTTTGGAACTCTTCTGATTTTCTTTATCATCTTTATGACGATTCGCATGTGGGGAGAAAATCAGACCTATAAGCCCTTTGATGCTGCCTTTTTTAAAGGGCCTTCTCCAACAGTGATTGTCGGGTGGGAGCAGAGCTTTCTCCTTGAAAAAAACCCAGGGCTTGTTTTGTGGGCCGATGTCTATCGGGCTCAAGATGAAAATCTTTTGGTCAAGCCTTGGGCGGATCGAAATCAAGCCAAGAAGGATTTGGATCAAAAGGCCACTCCGACCCGCCCTCTTTTGAAAGACTTGCTTTTAAAATTTCCCACCACTCGATTTGTGATCAATTGCAATGACAACGTCGACAACATCCATCGCCATCTCATTCAAGTGATTGAAGAAGCCAAAGCCACTGAGCGAGTGATGATTCAAAGTGATTACAACACGATTTTGATCAGTGCGAAGCAACTCAGTCCGCTCATCGTTTTTGGCTCGACTGTGGCTGATCTCACCCGACTGAAAATGTTTGAAAGCATGTTTTTGCTCCCGGCTGCTCCCTTTCAAGGTGACGTTTTCTTTTCTCCACTTCAGTATCGAGATCGAAATGCCGTCAGCCGCGAGATCGTTTTGGAAATGAAAAAACGTTTTAAAAAAGTGTTCCTGGGTCCATTGAAAAACCAAGAAGAGCTGACAAAAGCCCAAGAATTTGAACCCGATGGATTTTTTGTTGAGGATCCATTCTTGATTTTGAAACCATAAATCTGGAAATGAATCTGCGAATCGACATCCAGCTTCAAAAATAATTAAAAAACAGAATGAAATCAGAAACTTCTGACGTTTACAGACAAAGGTCCAGTTGCGCTTCTTGTTTGCGGTTTGCAGCGCCTTCTTGATACTTTGGAGTGATCCAATTTAAGGAGGAACTGTGAAGGTCAATACGAGCGCCCTTGAGGCTATCTTTCAGGCAAGTATCGTCGTTCAATTGACACTGGCCATTTTAGTCGGTCTTTCTGTTTTCGTTTGGGCTGTTGCTCTTTTGAAATTCAAACAATTCAAATCTTTGATTAGCGCCAACCAGCATTTTCTGACCGCTTTTTGGAAAGCCACTTCATTGGATGCATTGTATGGAGACATGGAACGCTTTCGAGCAAGCCCCATCGCCCGCGTTTTTAAAGCTGGGTATTTGGAAATGCAGAAACTCGCCAGCCAGAAAAGATCGGATCCAATGTCTATGCATCTCTCAGGCTCTGATAATGTTGAGCGCGAACTGAGAAAAGCTGTGGACCTGGAAGTCGCCAGCATGGAATCCAAACTCACACTCTTGGCCACAACTGGCAGCACCGGCCCCTTCATCGGCTTGTTTGGAACAGTCTGGGGAATCATGACCTCATTTCATAAAATTGGACAGACAGGTTCAGCCAGCCTCGCCGTTGTCGCACCTGGAATTTCAGAAGCTTTGATTGCGACTGCCATCGGTTTGGCGGCAGCGATCCCGGCCGTGGTTCTTTATAACCACTTTATTTCTCAAATCCGCCGGCAGGAGATGGCCCTGAACAATTTCAGTTCTGATTACCTCAACATCGTTAAAAGAAACTTTTTTAAAGAGTAATTTATGGGAATGAGTTCTGGAAACGGCGGAAAAACCCGCATGGCTCTCAGTGAAATCAACGTTACTCCACTTGTG
>JBGGMM010000139.1:0-10047 GCA_041288045.1 Pseudobdellovibrionaceae bacterium
CTTGGAGTACGGGGAAAAAGTCGGTGTTCAAATGCACGCCTCAAAAGAAATTGACGGGGCATCCAAAGAGTATGCGCAGAAAAACACGAAATCCGCATTCTCAACCCAAAGAGACGTTGAATCCAATCGAAAAACTTATGCAAAAGAAGCAGCATCAAGCATGACCGAAGTTCTTTCCGGTTTTGAACTCAGTGAAAAAGCTCAGCTTAAAAAGGCTGCAATACAATTCTTCTCTCAGAACGCAGCCTTACCCTTGGGCTCTCATTTCATTCTCTCCGAGGGTGGCGAAGATTCAATGAAGCAGCTTTTGGAATTTATTCTCAAAACTCATGATCCTGCCAAGCAATCCCTGATTCATTTGGCAATCGGATCTGAACCAAGTCGGGGTGCCGAGGACAAGGGAGTCAGATCCGCTTCATTTTTCGCAAAGTATTTGGCTCAAAATCCTGAACTGATTCAAGAATTGAAGCATAGAAATATTCATTTCATGGTTTATGATGTCAAATCAGGTCGCCATTATGGTTCACCCGAGACTTATTTTAAATCAAATGATTGGAAATCAGAGCTGAGAAAGTTTGCAACCGCACGCAAAGAAATTGAAACTGGTGAAATCAAGGAAAAATCGGCCTCTGAAAGAACCAGTATCCAAGCCAGAGATCAATTTGAGAAAACGATCTCAGAAGCATTAGCAGGTATCACCAAGCAAGAAGGAAAGGTGAATCTTTTGGTTGAAAAAATGCAGCGATCATTAGGGTCAGCCAGTGAAGTTTCAGCCCGACAGAAATCAGGTGCTGGAGTTGACCCAGCAGCAGCTGCAAAAGCCGCGACAAGAGCTACTAAATAGTGAATTTAGTTTCTCGACAGATTCCTAAAACGGCCCGAGATATCCCACCGACTGAGCTTCTTCGAGCATTTGGTCAAAGAAATGAGAGTAGGCTTTATAAACGGCCGGGTGGATGATCTGAATCTGAAGCTCGTCATTGTTTTTGAGCGAATTTGTGTTCAAGTTGTGTGACCCGGTTAGGACCATTTGAACTTTTTGGGCTGATCCTTGGAAAGACGCATCGATAGCAATTGTCTTTGAGTGATTTGAGTTTTTGGCTTTTTTGGAATGTCCTTTATAAGGAAGGATCTGCATCAGGGATCTTAAAGTGGCCTTCACTTTTAAGCCGGGTGATTGCATCAGCGGCTCCTCTCGGGTAATCACTTGGATTTGGCAACCTAGCTGGCTCAACTTGAGCAACTCCTTGGCGATTGCTAAGCGTTCATCTGTGAAGCGGGATTGAGTGATTCGAATTTTTGAATCCGGCAAGTGACATTGGACCTGCTTTAAAATTTCCAGCGTCGGGTCGTATTTTTGATTTGGAAAAGTGTAAATAACAGCCGATTGACCACGAATTTGCAGTGGAACTTTGGCGAAGGGATTTCGCAGGCCATTGAAATAATTTTGAACCCCTTCAAATAAAGCGGTATCGCCGGCGAGGACCAAAAGGTCATTGTACATGTGAAACATGCCTTCTTCAAAATTTGCCGAAGAGAGAGCTACTACATTTTTTCTTCCATCCTGGAGTTCCGAAAATAAAAAGAATTTATTGTGATTATTGACGATACCACGACAAGATCCGCCGAGGATTCCACCGCAAAAGGTGACGCAGCTGTGGGTCCCGCATCGGAGTGGCGCTAAATCCGAAGTTCCTTTGAGCAGGACGTGGACTGGAGATCCTTTTTTGTCTTCTAATTCTTTATTTTTTCCATCGAGAATCAATTCAATCCGGACTCCGCGTGACTGGGCTCTCAACAGGGCTAAAGTTATCGGCATCCGTTTAAAAGTGTACATCGACATCTGAATGCTGGATCGAGGAGCCGCAAGATCAATCATCTCGATCAGCTTGTTTTCAATCGTGGTGGTCGGCTGATCGTCAAAACCGGGAGAGTTAAAGGTTCCACCAATAGAAATTTCAGCTAAAGCCACATGAGCTGAGACAGATAGAAAGGAAACTGACAAAAGAATGGCTAAACGGCTTCGAAAAAACATTTAAACCTCCCTTGATAGAAATCTTGCTTTAGCAGAATCCTACCAAGGTAAGAATGAGAAGGCACTCTGGTGGCATTACCTAGGTCCAGCCTTGACGTTAAAGAAATAAACACAGGGCCGAATTTTGTCATTCGATCCCTTTGAAACTAAATACAATTCGTTTAAATCCAAATTTTTTCATTTCGAAAGAGAATTGCAAATGCCAGACCTGAGCTTGCTGAGACCTGTCGATCTCGATATTCAGCAATTGATATCAACGTCATTCCAACGGATAGTTGAACCTATGAAAATCGCCGTTGGTTCAGACCATGCCGGGTTCAAGTACAAAGAAATGATTCGTGCCTATCTCTATTCACGGGGAATCGAAGTGGTTGATTTTGGCACTTCTTCGGAAGAGCCATGCGATTATCCTGATTTTATTTTTCCAGTCGCCAAAGCCGTGCGGGACAAAACTGTGGATCGAGGAATTGTTTTGGGTGGTTCTGGAAATGGTGAAGCGATCGCAGCCAACAGGATCAAAGGGGTGCGAGCTTGTGTTTGTTGGAACCTTGAATCGGCAGAGCTTGCTCGTCGGCACAATGATTCGAATGTTTTGTCCTTAGGGCAAAGGATGATCCCTGAAGGGGAGCTTGTAAAGATCGTTCAAATTTGGCTTGAGACTTCTTTTGAAGGGGGTCGGCATACTCTTCGGTTGGAAAAAATCGAGCAACAGGCTGATTGATTCTTCCATCCACCATCTGACCAAAAAATTTTGCTGTCAGAAAAAATTAATCACTTCTTAAAGAACTAAACATCCCAACTTGAGACAACTGATTCTATTTAAATCCTGTTAAGCCATTATTATGTTTGATTGTCTCAAATTGAGACAGCATCCTGGGGTACCACCCTTGCAATTTCATCAATCCATAGAGGTCTATATGAAAATCATGGTGTGGTCGCTGTCAGTCGTTCTCTCCTCCTTTTTTTCGCTGACAGTGGCGCAGGCACAGACGGGAAATCTGATTCGAAATGGAAATTTCGAAAGAGCGGCCCAGTCCACAGGCATTCAGAATTGGTCACCCAATTGTCCGCACGCTCCAGTTCTTACCTCGGCCTATCGCAAATTCGATAAAAGATCCTTGGTGATTGATGACCCAGAGGCCAGCAGAGCCTGTGCGGTCTATTCGCAAACGGTTGCTGTCGAAGCTGGAAAATCCTATGTGATCGATGCCTGGGCTAGGTGGACTCTGTACAGCGGAACGTCGGGGAGTCCTGGTGTCTTTGTCGTTTGGTATGCAAAGGGCGTCGAGATCAAGCGAATCTCTTATGTCGTTCCAGGTGCTGTTGGGGTTTGGAATCAACTGAGAAAATTCGTGGTGGCACCCGCTGGAGCAACAACAGCTCAGGTTTTGCTTTATTCGGGGTTGAAATCAAGTGCAAGAGTTCAGTTTGACGGGATTTACTTCGGGAAGCTCAATGCCATCCAAGGCGGGCAAGTCACTCGCTACGTTTCTTACACCGGATATGGTGCCGGCAATGGGTTGACTCGAGTGAATGCGGCCAAATACAACAACCCCACATTTTGGAATTCTGTGAAGACTCAGCTGCGATCGACACCAGTTCGAGTGGTTTTCGTTAAAGGTCGCTACACGATTTCAAAAGAGTCAGAGGCCTTGATTGTGTCTCGACTGGGCGACGCTTCTCGACGATTGGTACTCACTGGCGAAGATGCCAATTCGGTCCAGTTTGTTGCAGGCTCTGCCATGACGACAAAAGTTTCAAGTCTGGTTCGGTTCGACTTTTTGCAGAACGCAGAAATTTCGAATATCCACTTTCGAAGCGTTTCCAAAATCGACGTCGGCTATTTTCTGCAATTGCGAGATTCAAAGAAAGTCAGTCTTGAAAACATCACTGGCCTTGACCTTGTGAAGATGGCCTATGGGGTTATTGGAATTCACCACAATTCGAGCGATATCAAGCTCAGTGGAAGCGAATTCTTGCGCACAGGTTACGATGGTCACCAGCACTTCATTTACGCTTTTCGCAATGTCAGCAATGTCGTCGTGAATAATTCGGTCTTTGAGGATTCAACTGGTGCCTACATTCGCTGCCGGGATCGCTGCTCGAATTTCAGAATTCAAAGCTCAGACTTTTATTCGTCCTACACTTGGGGCCCCAGCGGTTATCGGAACTCACACTTCATCGAATGGGCTGCCTTTAATGATGACCTCTATCGCAGTGTCGCCGATGCCAGTGCTCAAGAGTTTTTTGCATCGAATGGCTTTTCAGCCCTCAGCAATCGCTTCACCTACAAAGTGAAAGCGGGAAGGGCGATTCCATTTTCAATCGTGCACACTGGCTATAAGCCTTACGATGGCACCCAGTACAGAAACCATTTGCTGACTGCAAGCCACAAAAGCACACTGCTCAATGGAACTCCAACAACCATGCGCAGTCTGATTCTCAGCAAATTCAAAATTGATATGGGGTCCTTTGCCGTTCGATCCAATACTTTTAAAAACAACCTTTACCATTTTGAGCTTCAATCTGAAGCCAGTTACGGAGCTAAAGATTATTATCCTTCGTCTGAAACCGCCGGCTCTGGATCCTATGATATTTCAGAGACTGTGGGATTGCCTGCGGGTAGCTGACATCGGGGACTCCGAAGTTTGAAGTGCAAGCTGAAATTCAATCCACGTTGGGGCGCCAGTCTTGCAATGTTTCCTCCCTATGGAGTCAACTCGCTTCCAATCCCATTTGAAGTTTTCGAAAGTGCCTTTTTTTGTCCCACTGTTGATGGTTTTGATTTTTCAGACAGTGTCGTTCGCACAGGACATCAACGCTGATCTGGTGGATTATTATCAAAAAGAATTCGCTCATTTGTCAGGCCAAGAGATTCAAGCTTTGAATCAGCAAGAGCTTCAAGCGCTCTTGGACGATAAAGCCGAGCGGACCTTATCCAATGGCAGGTTGGGTTGGATCACCTGGGAAGAAGCTCAAGTGATTGCCCAGTGGCGAGATCAGCATCCTGTTGTTGGACTTCATCGCCACGACCATTATGATCCCGAAAACAGAATTGGATTCTGCTTTGGCCGAGCCATGGCCGTTCATTTGGAGCTAATTGCCCGAGGGGTTTCCAAAGATGCGATAAAGAAAGTATTTATCACTCCTTCGATTTTGCGAGACCATTTTCACGTGGTGACTGCAGTTCGGGGACCCGACGGAGTCTGGTGGGCCTTCGATGCAAAGCCTAAACCCGAGAAACTGACCGACTGGATCTCTCGATGGAAAAAAGATGTGGGGCCGAAAATGAAAATCCATATCACAGACCCAGCCAAATTTGCCGGCCAGGCGGGACGCTATCATCGCCTTCAATTTGCGGATTCACGAGGGATCGACAATTACTATAAGAACTATTTCTTGGATTTCCTGAAAGAGTATCGACAGAGCCTTCCTGGCAAACTCAAGTTCACTTCAAAACAGGGCCGCTGTGCTTCTGTTCATAGGTAAACTGGGAGGGAATCTGCGCAGCATCGGCCTGTCTTCGGTCAGATTTTGGCAGACTCGTTAAGTGTTTTTTCCATCAAAAGGTGTTCTGAAAAGTGAAATAAAAACCTGTTCAACCGCATCGCCCTCATCATCCTGGAATTTTTCAAGAATGTCTTCAAACGCTTGCTGAAACTCTTTTTTGAGTTCGGGGATTCGGCTTCTATGAATGGAAAAAGCGCTGTAAATATTTAAATTTTTCGGATCTTCGACAATTTGCCGACTTTGCGTTTGAATACTTCTGCAAACCCGTTGCACCATCTGCGTCACTTCGCCGACTTCCTCGCAATTTAAAAAGCTGGCTTTTGAAGTGACCGCAAAATATCTCTCGTTGCTCAATTGAACGGCTCCACCTGATAATAAAACCTGGAGGGCTGACTTGATGTCTCTTTCTGAAGCTTGAGTTCTAAATCTGATTTCGTCAAAATTTGCGCCGGTAAATTCAGTTCCTAAGGCCGCGTAAACTTGAAAGACTTCAGGTCGGCTCACGAAAGGCTTTGTGATTTCTGATCGCTTTTGAGAGCTTAAAATTTTTTTTCGAGTGGAGGCAATTTTTTTTTCGATCTCACTTAAGGGCAAAGATGTTAGTTGCAAATTGGGATGACATTTATAAACCAAAAGTTCAAAAAGTTTGCCCAGGTCCGAGGTGAGTTTCATGGCGACTTTGAATCGAATCATGGCATCGCGGGATAGCCCCTTTTGGCCCTGTAGGATTTCAGACAAGTAACTCCGAGATGCGAAGCCGGCCTTTCGAGATATTTCGGCTCTTGCTCCGCGTCCTTTGCTGATTTCTAATTCCCTGATAAAAATTAAAATAAACTCTCGGTAATTCGAAGCATTGATGAGCTCTAAATTCAATTGCCGAAGAGAACTTTTCATTAGAAATTATTTACCAGCAGTCATGCTAGGCTGAGGTTCTGGATTGAAGCCACTTGTTACCCAAAAGTAAACGCCTTCGATTTTAGTCCCGTTTGGATAGAAACTGTTCACAAATTCTGCGTCGGTATCAGTCGCAGTACGAATTTCTACGCAGGCCACAAGATCGATCTTTGACGTATATTTCACAATTTGACTGGTTTTCGCATTACAATAGGCGATGTTGAGGCCCGTGACCAACTTTTGACCGTCATCATAACGAATTTCTAGAAGGCGCGCTGACTCGGCATACATGGCCTCTCTCGCTTCTTCAACACCAACGACATTATCTGGATGTTTCGGTCCTGCGAATGCAGTCGATAAAATCAATTGGCCTAGGATTAAAAACATCATTTGGACGGATTTCATTTATAGCTCCTTATAAAGCAAAGTTCATTTTTTGAATTGATCGGAGTTTTACCACGTCTCAACTTTGACATCCATTGTGTAAGGAATATGTTGTTCGCTACGCGAACAAGAATGTATTTCATCCACGGTCGTCCAATATATAGACGTTTTTTGCGTTTTGTTCGCTAAGAGTACAAAAAGCCAATGGTCCGATTCGATTTTTCATGATCTCTCATTTTTCTTTGGATAGAGGTTCTTGCAAGAAAGAGAGGGAAAGTTATGGTTTTTTTTCTTAGCTTCATCATGACCTTTTCGTCATTGGCAAATGCAACTTCATTTTCTTCGGATATCGGCATGAGCAAAAAACCGTATGAAACATTGCAAAGCGCTTTTGAAACAGCCAATCGTGCGCCGACCCTGGATGAAATCCCGTGGGCGACAGATGCTTACACGTTTTGGGAAGCCTGCATTGATGTATTAAAAAACGGGAAGGCAAACCACCGGGCCGTAACATTGGCTAAATGGGTTTATAAATTTCCCTCTGGCGGACCGATTTTAGAAACTCCCGAAGTCAAAGTAAATGTGTTGTTTGCAGAAAGCCCGATCGTGGTCGAATCCAACGAAAACATTCTTCAGGTTTACACGGATTGGCATGTCAGTGCGGACCAGAGAAGCTTAATTATTTACGCAGAAAGCTTTGGGCCTCGATCTAACAACTACATCGCCTTGCGCACAGACGGGCGATTTATTTATTTCTCTCAAGTTTTACCTTTTTTGGACACTCTTGGGAATGAGTCGCCAAGCTTTGGGTACTGTTGGAAAAAGATTAAAAAAGATATTTAAAAAAATTTAATTTCAGAGACAACCTCTGAAAACAATCAGGAGGAATTATGCATTTATCGAATTTTAAATTGGCTCAAAAAGTCTTGGCATCCTTATGCTTGATGGCAACTCAATTTGCAGTAGCGGGGTTGCCAGGCGAGACTTGTCAGGAAACGATTCTTCTCAAGTCGGTTCCAGCAAAGATCAAAGTGGGTGAAAGCATTGGCAGCGCACAATTGTTGATCGGAAAATCTGTTTGCGAAAATCTCCCGCGCACTTTTGGCATTGCCCACTTGCAGATTAAAGTCGAAGGTGCTCCACATACAGAACTAAGCACTCAGCTTGATGAGACCAGCCGAATTTTCGTGATCCAAAACGATCAGTTGGCGAATCCTATAACTTGTCAGCTTTATCCACCGATTGTCGATCAGTTCTCAGTTGCTCATTGCAGGTTGAGTTTGGGAACTGCCAATTCGTTTTTAGAAAATAGTCCGGAAGCATTTATAAATGCGGTCGCTCAGAATAAGTTAAGGAGAATGGGATTTGACCACGGCATTCAAGTGGTAGGAAAGTTAGTCTCGAGCCAGATTCTTGTATTTGAAAAAGAATAGTTTTCTTTAATCTGCGTGAGAGCAGAAGTGTGGGAAATAACAACCTTCATAGTCAAATTGAATTCACGAGAGCCCATCGATCCTGATGGGCTCTCGTTTTTTCCGAAGACGTTCATAAGGCCGAGTTCCTTTTGCAGATTTCGAAACGCCAATTTTCCCACTAAAGTTGGTGCCAGAGCAGCAACAGCCACATGGCTGTCAACACAAGCCAGCCCAGGCCATAAGCTCGCATTCGATGCATGACTCGGTTCGAGCCCAGATGGATGTAGGCATGAGCAGCTCTGGCTGCCACGTACACCCAAGCAAGTCCAACAAAGACTCGGCCCTCTTGAAAAAGAATTCCTAAGATGCAAATCACATAAAATAAAACGGGAGCTTCGAAAAGATTTGAAAAGTGCCGACTGGCTTGAAGCATTTTCTCTGGAATTTCTTCGCTCTGATAAACTTTGAAATAATGAAGCTTCACTTGCCCCGACTTGACCGCAGCCACTCTGGTCAAAAACATCCGAATCAGAACAACTGCCGATAGAGCAAACATGGCGAACATGGGGAAAATCAGATTTGAGTTCATCTGATTTTCATCTCACACCCAAGAGACCAAGTCATCCTAGGAATGCTGACAGGGTTGGCACTCCCTTTGTAAGAGTCAAAAACGGGGGTGACGAAATGAAACCACTGGTTGCTAAAACATTGATTCTGGTTGCAAGTCTCTTTGCCCAGGGCGCTTGGGCAGTTCCGACCGAGGTGACAATTGGAAATCCAAAGCTCGAAGGGGAGGGTTGCCCTCAAGGAACAGCTCGTGCGGTTCTTTCACCTGACGGCTCAGCCATTTCGATCTTATTTGATGAATTCATTTTGGATGCGACCAAAAGACGAGTGTACCCACCTGAAAAACTGAAAAAAGACTGCGATTTCAAAATTCCGGTGCAGCTTCCTCCCGGCTATCGATTGCTCGCCTCTCGGATTGATTACAGAGGCTTTGCAGCTCTTGCCAAAGGAGTGAAAGGCTTTTTGACGACAACTGAACCTGCAGCAAATGCAGTCGGTAAAGTGGTCACAGTCAAACCACGTGTCACGCTGCTCCCCCAAGGAGAGGATGTGTTCACTGTCTCTCACAAAGTCGGAATCACTTTCCAGTCGGCCAACTGCAAAAAAAATACGGGCTTCATCGCCTTCAACACAGAACTCAAAATTGCCGGCTCCCAACCTTTTCAACCGAATCTTGTCAGCGACTCGCTTCTCGTCCTTGATTCCGTCGACATCGGAGACAGCATGACTGAGGAGGGCCCAATCCGCATTGCGATTGAGCTCAAAGAGTGCAAAGACTAGAGTCGGCTTACGGGGATGATTCACAAGAAGGGGTCCTGGAATTATATAAATAATATTTTAATTAGACTATTTTGGGGCTTGTCTCAAAGTGAGAATCGGGAAAAAGTCTAATTTGATAATAATATCAGCTAATTACGCTTTAATACGTTTTCGAAATACATTAAAAAATATCGAAAAATTTAACATATATTGCCAATACATTAAAAGAATAGTAAATTTTTAATGTATTATGGAGATATATTAAATGACCTTTGATCCAAAAAAACCTTTCAAGTTACCATTGCTGCCACCACCCATTAAGGCAGAAGAGTTCATGCAAAAAGATCTGATGCAACTTCTGATAAAAGCTAACTCTTCCCTAGCTGAATTAAATGGAACCTGTCGTGCTATTTCTAATCCATCTATTTTATTAAATATCCCTATGCTCCAAGAATCAGTTGCTAGTTCTGAAATAGAAGGAAT
>JBGGMM010000140.1:0-6304 GCA_041288045.1 Pseudobdellovibrionaceae bacterium
TGAAGGGCCCGATGTGCATGACGGGTTATTGGAAAAATCCAAAAGCGACGAGCGAGACGATTGTCGATGGCTGGCTTCACACAGGTGATTTGGTTCGCCGAGATGAAGAAGGCTATGTGTACGTCGTGGGCCGCAAGAAGGACATGTACAAAAGCGGCGGGGAAAATGTTTATCCTGCTGAACTTGAAAAAGTCATCCGCTCTCTGCCTGGCATTCGCGAAGTGGCTGTAATTGGTGTTCCTGATTCGAAATGGGGAGAGGTTGGTAAGGCTTTCATCTCGATTGAGAGCAATTGCCAGTTGAATGAGACCCATGTAGCTGAGCATTGTTTGAAAAATCTCGCGAAGTTCAAAGTTCCCAAATACTTTCAATTTTTACCTGAGCTTCCCAAGGGCGATAGTGGCAAGATTTTGAAGCGGAAGCTGACTGAGCTTCGCTAAGGTTAATTCTGTATCACTCGGTGACGGACGGGCGCGGCCGAAACGGCACCCGGTTCCATCAATGCGATTGTGACTTCGGCTACGTCATTTTGATTGCCGGGATTCAGGACTCCCCCAGTGAATTTGCCCGGATCTTCCGTCCCTGCTGCCGCCAAGGCTTTTGAAGCGACCGCTATGTCATTGTTGTTTCCATTCACTCCAGATTCGCGGATTGTGTAACCTGTAGGAGCTCCCGCAATGGAGCTCCATCCGGACCAACCCATTCCAAAGATGACAATCATGGTGTTGGCCACTGTAGTAGTCACCGCCGGTGGATCTGGTTCAGGGGGCGCCACGAATCGAGTTCCATTAGTTGTGTTTTTATGGATCGGGCTTCCGGAGGTTTCGGCTCCGCTCCAAGCTGTCACAGAAAACTCGCCATAGCCGCTCGAAGTGAAATTCACAACATAGGAAGGGGCAGAGGCCCCTCGACGGATCCAAAAAAGTGCGGTTTTGGAGGGCTTGACGCCCTGGATCGAGTGAAGCAGTGTCCAGCCTGTTGGTGTGGTGACTGTGGGTGAGCCATCCAAAACCATCCAAAGAAAGAGAATATCGTTTTGTGCAGCACCCGCAGGTTCAGTAACTGTTTTAGAAGTGCTGCTTGTTCCAAAAGAAGTGAAAGTTTTGCTTCGAAAAGCAATGGCGGCCTCAGCTGAGGAAGGAAAAACCAGATTCAACCCAATCATGATCAGAAAAATTGATGAAACAAGATAAACACTGGGTTTTTTGAAAACGCGCATTTAAATTCCTCAGGTCGTTTTGAAACTTCTTTTAAGGGTAGACCTGGTCGATTCGCTGAATCAAGAATAATTTGGTCTCACTAAAGGCACTCATGAAGATGTCTAGGCTATAAATGGATTCATAGCCTTTACTTCACCCTCAGAGCCCAGATCAAAACGCCCATTATTGCGTCACGATTTGAATCCTATGCCAAATGTCTCAAAACGAGACATTCCCAGAAAGGGTCTTGAGTCCACCCCTGAGACATTGGAAAATGGAGGCAGCTTATGAAATGGTTTTTGCTCGCCCTTTTTTCGCTGCTTCTGATGACTGCTTGTGCGCATGATATGGCTGAGCAGTTTTCCAAGGTCCAACCTGGGATGGAAAAGCATGATGTGTTGGACCTCATGAACTCCCCTCAGCGGACTCAGCGCTGGAAGGGCATGGATCGTTGGACTTATATTTACTACGATTCTGGATCCCGAGCTGAGAAAGAAGTGCATTTTTCTGAAGGCAAAGCCGTCTACGTGGGCGATGTCTACAAACCTGAAGTTTCAGCTGTCCAACAAGATGAGATCAATGAAGCCTCTAATAAAGAGGTCGAATCTCTGGCGCAAACTCGCCGCGAAGAAGCCAAAAAACAGTATTCCGATTACGAAACGGCTACTTCTGGCCAAGACGGAATCCGCTATGTTCCTCAATTCACACCTGTGAAATAAAATTACTTTTGCAGAATGATTGTTTCTGCTTCCTCGATGGATTTGCCTTTGGGCTCAGAAGAAGGAGTGCGCGATTTGTCGTGGGCTGGCTTTTCGGTCGCTAGTGCCGCCGTCTTTTCTTTTTCTTCCATTTTGTACTGAGAGCGCATGCGCTTGAGGTTGCGATTGAGCTTTCCATCCACGCTCATCGCCTGTTCCATTTCATCAATGGATTTGATTTCAACTCGCTGGTATTTTCGGTCCTTGTCGGCATTTCGTTCTGGAAAGCGATATCTCAGAATCGCAATGTTCTTCTGGTAATCTTCAGCCAAGGCCCTGAGTTCCTTATGCTCTTTAACGATTTCTTTCACCGTGTTTTTGAGCTCTGCCGTGTTGTTGGACAATTTGTTTTTATCTTCCAAAAGCTTAGTGATATTTGATTTCTTGGAATTGATTTTCGAATAGAGCTCTTGAATTTTATTTTCGATGCTGAGCCAGCCAGGCAGAGCCGGGGCTTTGGCCTCGGCCTGTCCCCCACCCGCTTCTTTCTTCTCCCCTTCACCTTCACCCGCAGGTGCGGCATGCGAGTCTTCAGCCGGAGCAGCTTCTGCATTCGCCCAAGAGGTGGCGGAAAAAAGACTGAGACTAAGAATGATTTTAAGAAAAAGCATGTTGAACCCAACTCACTTTCACCGGCACATCCTGAAGGCGATGGACCAAAACACTGGCCTTCACAGGATTGAGATTCTCAAGCTGCAATTTCCCCAACTTGGTTCTTTTCATCAGCTCTTTCGCATCCCAACCAAATTTGGAATCATTGAGAGCTTCCAGCAACTGCTGGCGAATCTCTTTAGTGTCGATATTCTCTATCATAACAGAATACGAAAGAGGCCCAAAGGCCTGATCTGAATTGCCATAATCAGAGATTTCAGAAAGATCATTCGGGTCTTTTGCAGGAATTGGCTCTTCATAAACCGCCTCTTCCATGGGCGCCGTCTCCATCAAGACTTGCTCTTGCACAGGATCTATTGGGGACTCAGAAGTTTCCACATCAGCCACTGGCTCTTGGTCCTGTGTCCACATCTCTTGGAATTCTCCAGAAGCCGCAGCCAAAATGTCGTTTTGAGTTCGTTCGTGGTCATTTGAGGCAGATGCTGCTTCCGCAGACACATTGATATTCCCATCCATATCCACGAACAGGACTGCCGCACATTGCGGACAGGTCACAACTCCGAAATCCAAATCGCCGAGGGAAAATCCACATTGAGGGCATGTTGTCGACATACCTTTAGGCTGACATGCTTTGGTTTTGAACGCAAAGCCTTGGGTTTACCGCTTACCTTTTTCTGTTCGACGTCGCTCGGCTCGATTCATTGGACGATCCGGCGGACCCTGCTGAGGTCCAGGTCCCATGCGCATTCGCTGTCGCTGAGAGGGAGCCTCTTCGTCTGCTGCCTGCTGTCTGGCAGGAGAAGCAGATGCCATATTCACTCGGCCACCAGCATCAGCTTCATTGGCACCATGAAATTCCAATTCATCCAGATCCGGACCCTTGAGCATGTCTTGCATGTTTTCAGCTGCATCCGGTGCGACCAATTGGACTTTCAAAAGTTTTTCAATGGTGTCGGATTTGATCTGCTGATTGAGAATTCCAAAAGCATTGAAAGCTTCTTTTTTGTATTCAATGACAGGATCTTTGCCCGAGTATCCGCGAAGGCCAATTCCTTCTTTCAAACGATCAATTCGGGCCAAATGCTCTTTCCAGCGCTGATCGATGGATTGCAAAAGCACCATTTTTTGAATCTGCTCAAAGAACTGACCCAAAGTTTGCTTTTGACGATCGAAAATATCCTTCACTGCTTTGCTCACAGCATTTGTGATCACTTCCGAATCCAAATTTGGAAAGCTTGAAAATTCAATTTTCAAACCAAATTGCTGGGTAAGAGCAGTATTCAGAGCGTCCAAATTCCAATCTTCTTTTTTCCCGTCCGTTGGAACATGGGCATCGAGAATATTCGAAGTCACATCCCCCATGAAATCCAAAACAGTGCGCTCGAGGTTCTCACCAGTCATGATCTGCTTGCGCATACCATAGATGATCGTTCGCTGTTGGTTCATGACATTGTCATAATCCAAAAGATGCTTTCGAATATCGAAATTGTGTCCTTCAACTTTTCTCTGTGCACCTTCGATGGACCTTGAAACCATTCGAGCCATAATCGGCTCGTCATCGGGAACATTCAATCGGTCCATGATTTTCTGAATCATTTCGCCATTGAAAATCCGCATCAGATTGTCTTCAAGCGATAGATAAAATCGAGACTCCCCTGGATCCCCTTGACGACCTGAGCGACCCCGCAGCTGATTGTCGATCCGCCGAGATTCATGTCTTTCAGTTCCAATGATATAGAGACCGCCAGCTTCAAGAACCTGCGGCTTTTCTCCGTCACATTGCTTTTTGAAATTCTGCAAAGCCTCTTCGAATTCGGGTCCCTGATCCAAGTTGACAGTTCTCTTGGCCATGGTCTCTGGATTTCCCCCCAAAACAATGTCAGTTCCCCGACCAGCCATATTAGTGGCAATTGTGATGGCTCCTTTTCGTCCCGCTTGAGCAATGATCTCAGCTTCTCGTTCATGGGCTTTGGCATTCAAGACATCATGACGAATGCTTTCTTTTTTCAAAGCTGACGAAAGAAGTTCAGATTTCTCAATGCTCGCAGTTCCGATCAAAACCGGCTGACCTTTTTCATGTCGCCCTTTGACATCTTCAATGATCGCTTTGAATTTGGCATTCTCTGTTTTGTAAACCAAATCCTCCCAGTCTTTTCGTTGAATCGGCCGGTTGGTCGGGATGACAGAAACATCCAAATTATAGATCTTTTTGAATTCCACAGCTTCCGTGTCAGCGGTCCCTGTCATGCCACCCAATTTCTTGTACATTTTAAAGAAATTTTGGAAAGTGATGGTCGCTAAAGTCTGATTTTCATTTTTAACTTCAACGCCTTCTTTAGCTTCGATGGCCTGATGAAGCCCATCGCTCCAGCGACGACCTGGCATCAAGCGACCGGTGAATTCGTCGACAATGACGACTTCCCCATTGGCCACCATGTATTCCACATCCCGGCGGTAAAGGTAATGAGCCTTCAGGCCCTGATAAATGTGGTGCAAAAGTTCAATGTGCTGAGGATCGTAAAGATTATCAATTCCCAAAAGCTTTTCAACTTGGGCATTGCCATCTTCGGTCAGAGAGGCCGTTTTGGTTTTTTCTTCCATTGTGAAATGCACATCCCGCTTGAGCTGCGGAATGATTTTATTCACCACATAGTATTTGTCCGTTGAAGCTTCAGCGGGTCCCGAAATGATCAAAGGTGTTCTGGCTTCATCAATCAAGATTGAATCGCACTCATCGACAATCGCATAGTGAAGCTCTCGTTGGGCCATATCGGCTAAATCAAACTTCATGTTGTCGCGAAGATAATCAAAGCCCAATTCGTTATTAGTCGCATACGTGATATCAGAATTGTAAGCCTTGCGCCGTTGTTCATCAGACAGATCATGCACAATCACGCCAACGGTGAGGCCCAGCCAAGTGTAGAGCCGGCCCATCCATTCGCTATCCCGTCGGGCTAGATAATCATTCACAGTCACAACATGCACACCGCGCCCAGTGAGCGCATTCAAGTACACAGCCAAAGTCGCAACCAAGGTCTTTCCTTCACCTGTGCGCATTTCAGCGATGCTGCCGCGATTCAAAATGTAACCACCAATCAACTGCACATCATAGTGGCGCATTCCCAGAACACGCTTCGAAGCTTCTCGGCAAACAGCGAAAGCTTCTGGCAAAATCTGATCGACAGTTTCGCCTTTTCGCAGACGCTCTTGCAGCTCAGGAGTTTTGGCTTTGAGCTGCTCATCCGACAGAGCTTGGATTTGAGGTTCCAGTGCATTGATCTTATTGATCACTGGCTGGATGGATTTCATTTCACGTTCGTGTTTGGTTCCAAATATTTTGCGCAAAACTGTTTGAATCATAGTCTTCCGAGTTTATGCTCCACACCCTCGAACTGCAAGGCGATCCGAGTCTAGAAGTCGTTGATTTGCCCTTGGGATTTCAATTGGCGAATGCCTTCATAAAGGACGACTGTGACTGCGGTCGCCACGTTCAAACTGCGAATCGGACCAAGAATGGGAATCTTCAAAACTTGTTCTGGATTTCGACGCAATAAGTCTTCATCCAAACCTTTGGTTTCCTTGCCAAAGACCAACCAATCCCCAGGTTGAAAGTTGGCTTCAAAATAACTCTTCGATCCCTTCGTGGAAAAATAAAAAACTCGCCGTGGATCGGGGATTTGCTTTTGCCAAGTTTCAAACTCTTGATGGTGGGTCCATTTGAGATGCTGCCAGTAA
>JBGGMM010000141.1:0-8185 GCA_041288045.1 Pseudobdellovibrionaceae bacterium
ATGCCGATGTGTTCATTTCGGAGCGAGCACGAATGTAATCCTTGAGTTTGGAGGCCACGATTAAAATGTCATGAGGAATCGAGCTCGCCAAAGTTGAGGCGATTCCCGAACTGGAACTCGATTGAGCCGGAATGATTCGTCTTCGCTCGGGCGAAACACCACCACCAGCTTCCGAAGCCGCCATCGCTTGCGCTTCAGCCTGGGTTGGTGCTTTTTTCTCAATGGCCCCGGCATCGCGATGGCGAGCGCCAGGAAGGTGAGATTCGAAACACGTCACCGAGCAGAAAGAATATCCTGTTCTTAATCCCTGGCAGGTGGAGACACTGCAAATATAGTATTTTTGTCCGAAGGCGATGGGTTTTTTGCAAGTGCTGCACTTTTTCCAGAAGTTATCTGTGTTGCCATCCATGCTCTTCATGCTAGGTGAGTTCTCAATACTTTTCCAGCCACGACTCGACAGCCACAAATGTCCTGGACGAAAGTAAATAGGAATGTAAATTGTTGATGGAGATCCTCATCAAAGGTCCAATCCAGAGAAAAATTTCATAGTCATCTTGAGCAGTTGATCTATAAATTGGGGTTTATGAAAAACACAATCACTTCCGCAACATGTATTATCGGTCTCCTGTTCCTTCAACAAACAGCCCAAGCTCAATCACCTCAGGATTGTCAGGTGATTCAGAACTTGATCAATAAAGCTGCACAGAAAAAATCGGCTGAGCCTGTTGAAGTGAGGGTTCCGGAAGGGGACTATCTTTGCAAAAAACCAATTATCATCAATCAGAGCAATTTAAAGATCATCGGTGCGAACCAAAATGTTCGCTTGAAAATTGCTGACAAGAAGAACATTCCTGCGATTATTATCGGCAGCGAGAAAACGCAGTGGGATGCCAAAGCGAACGATTTCGTCACTCCTTACCGGGTTCACCATGTTGAAGTCGACGGATTCAAAGTCGATGGAAACAAAGAAAATCAATCCGACGAATGCTGGAACGGTCATCTCCAAAAATCGAAAAAAGACAAAACGCCGCGTGGATGCACAGATACTGGGGAATCCGCCATTCGTAATAATGGAATCACAATTCGCGGAGCCGATCACATTCGTGTGGCCAATGTGGTTTTGAACAACACTCGATCCGGAGGCTTGGTCACCGAGAAAAATTGTCATGATTTGGTGATTGAGAATATGACAGCTGAAAATAATTTCTTCGATGGTTTCGCTGGTTATCAAACTGTCAACAGCGTGATCCGCAAAAGCCGGCTTTCGAATAACAATGGAGCTGGGGCCTCATTGGACATCGACTACAGTCACAATCGATTTGAAGACGTCGATTTCGTTAACAATGCTCATCAAGGGATTTTTGCTCGTGGTCTTCAAGGTTTGACATGTGATCACTGCACGATCGATGGCAGCGGCCAGCAGGGAATTTTCTTGGCCAACAGCTCGGTGAAGCCTTGCCCTTCAGAAGTTCGAATCCTCAATTCAACCATCAAGGGATCGGGCCGACTGAAGAAAGATGAAGGACACGGAATCCGACTGAATGATCTTGATTGCGAAGACACTTGTGTTCGCAACACGAATTTCTCTAAAAACATTGCCGGGGATGTTTCCATCGCTGGAAAAGAAGACGCGAGCGTCGCTGGAATTCAGTGCAAGGACTCTGCAAAAACAAAATCAAATGGCGGCCCAGAAATCGACGGCAAAGGAACACAATAATCCCGACTGATATCGAGTCGTGATGAATTCATCTAGACTTTTCCGAATCTTGTGAATCTCTTAACATATCTTCATGAAACCTTTTTTGTTGAGATTCATGAGGAAACGCTACATACCCCTTGCCTTCGTTCCATTCGCGATTGGGGCAGGACTTCTCTTTTTCACCAATGCGGACACTCCACAGCCATTTGTCCAGAGTCAGCTGTTTTCAGAGCTGGCCCCCGAATCGGCAAGGTTATTTCAGAGGTTGGAAAAGGACCTTTACGACGTCGACGCTGATAATGAACTCAATCGATTTATTCGCACTCACTTTCAGGTTGCCTATGAAAATGCCTGGAAAGCGGAGCTGAACGTTTCAGCCCAGCAAACTGCGGAGCATGTCGTCCGAGCAAAGATCACGACTCGATTGAACTTGATCGAAGCTGTTCCCAACCTCACTGCACAGTACGTGTCGCCAGTGATCAATGCGTTGCGAACTGAATTGGGAAATTTTGGTTTTGTCGCCGACCCACCCAGTGGGACGGATCTGGATCAGGCCCTGATCATTCGCAGAGCCGGGGGCACGGCGGCTCTGACACCGATGGGAAAAGTGATCAATCGAAGCGCCTCTCGTTACGGAACAGCCACTGTGCTGGATCCCCTCAAGTCTTTGGGTGATCGAAATGTCAATGGAGAGTTCCACAGTGCGATCAATTGGCAGTGGATCAATATTGAGAATTTTTTGGCGACAAAACTTGGAAACTTGCGATCGGGCGATAACGTTATCTTGCATGAAAGCTTGCACGCCCGGACCAATTTTCGAGTCCGATCGGCAGATCCCAAAATCCGCGCTCAAGAATTTGATGCCGGCCATGTCGACGCTTCTTTGGCAAAGCTTTACGTCGGTGAAGATCGCAGCTACGGAATCAATGGCTTTCAAATGGATGAGGCCAATGCTTTTCGTGTTTCTTCTCAGGCCACTTTGCGCTACACAGATCGCGCTTTTGCCATGAGCGCAGCTTCAATGGATGTGAAAATTCGCCTCTTTAATGATCTTCAAAAAGGAGTTTTGAAGATCGGTGGGGATGCGACAAGAGTCTGGCCTGGAGCCAAGGGAATATTTATTTATAATGGCTCTGGCTATTTAATCCTCCCGAATGGAACAGTTTCCATGGGCACAGCTGCCATCGAGGATTTTTTACGCAAAAGTATCATCAAATCCATGCGCCTTCAGAATCACATTTATATGAGATTTCTCAATGGTATTGCTGCCAGACCGCCAATTCTAACAACGGCATGGTCGAGTTTCATCGATAAAAAGGTCCAAGAACATTCGGCAAGGGTCAGGCAAACGATCCTATCGGCTCATCCAAAATTATTTGGCAACCGCTTGTCAACGCCAGTGGTTTTGGCGGATCGATCTCGGATTGCTCCGACAATTGCTGATATTCAAAAATTTTTCGGTCCCAATGGCACGCCTCAAAAGGTGGTTGCTTTCCAAGATGCGCTGGCAATTCCTAAAGCGATGGGAGTGGATTTTGCAAAAGTCTACAGTGCTGACGGAAAACCACTCTCGTCAGCGGCCGTCAGTCGTCTCGCCCACCTGGACAGAGTGATGCATCAAGAAAATAGCGGAGAGTTTCTCACTTCAGCTGAAGTCGCCGCCCTTCCGTCAGCAACAGTTTCGCAAAGTTTTGCGGCCAAATTGAATCTGGGATTAAAGGCTGCAGGACCGGCCGGTGCATTTATTATAAGTCAGGAAGCGCTCAAAGCACTGGAAGCTGGAACCTTCGGCACTTTCGTGACTCAAACGGCAATCGGCGGTCTTGTTTTCATGTCGGGGATGACAGTGATGAAATTCCTGGCCGGCGCTGCCACTATCAATCCTATCGGAGCTGCTGTGGCCATTGGATCCACTTTGGGTGAAGTCATCAACATGACAATCAATGCGACCACCACGCCTGATGATGCTTTGAGATTCGTCAAATGGGTCAATTCGATTGGCGCCGCCTTGGGTTCCAATCTGCAGAGATTCATCTTGGGAGCTGCCAACGTCAAGCACGACGATTTTCTTTTGGCCACTCGGGGAGCCGCTTATTTTACCGGTTACAAGGGATCTTTGGGCGCAGCCGCGATTCTCACAGCTGGAAGTTCGCTCTCAACTCCAGAAGCGGTGAATGAAAATATTCTCAATCAGTTGAATCTGGATCAGTTGGATGTCAGCTCTGCTGCAGGTCTTCAGTTGGACTATCTTTTGAAAGCGCCTTCTTCGAAAAGCCCGGTCAATGTCAACGGCAAAATCACTCCGATTCTCAACTGGAGAAAAGCGGCGATCAAATTGCGCTTTGTTTGTTCTGCCTGGATGTTTGTCAAATCCAACCCAAGTGCCACATCGCCTGATACCGAAAATCAGAAAGTCTGCGCACAAAAAGCAAAAGAAGCTTTTGATGCCACCAAAAAATCTTTTGTCGATAGCGACATTCCGATTGAGCTATCCTATAGCTGGGAAATGGAAAGGGATCGGCCTTTTGGCGAGCTGAGCGGTCGAGCGATCATCTCAGCTCAACAACGGCAGGACAATGCCAATGACATTGATGCCATGCCAGCGATTGAAGTGACGAGCACTTACTACGTGAGAAAGTCGTTCACGGAAACCTGTCCTCCGACTCTGCCAACCAGTTGTGGTAGCCCTACTTCGACAGCCACAGTTTCTTACCTTTGCATCAATTACCCCAATTACTGTCCAGGTGGTGTGGCCAAGACTCCACCCATGTGCACTTGTGGCATTGGCAAGACCTGTTACTGGCCTTGTGAATGTCGAGGACTCGGTGGAGTTGCTGGAAATCCCGTGTTGCCAACCAACTGCGCGACCAAAGAGCAATATGACAATCCTACTCTCTATGCGATGAGCAACCGCAATTTCTGTGGTTGTATCGTGGGTTGGGATACGACCAAGCCCTATGTGCCGAGATCTTACAGTGTCGTTGCCCCTTACAAAGCAAGAGATTGGCTGAAGAGAAAATATCCGAATCCTTTGAATGCATGGCAAATCACTGTGGGCATCACGCCATTTTCAAATTCGTCTTTGGCACTTAATAATATTCAAGAT
Organism: Pseudobdellovibrionaceae bacterium; assembly: GCA_041288045.1. Classification (GTDB taxonomy): domain Bacteria; phylum Bdellovibrionota; class Bdellovibrionia; order Bdellovibrionales; family Bdellovibrionaceae; genus 21-14-0-10-47-8. Next base: position 4,806 of record JBGGMM010000141.1, read on the forward strand.
GTGCATCACTCACGATACACTGCCAACATGGCAATTTTTGATGCCCTTACTATGACTGCACAGACAGCTACGTCACTTGGCAAAGTGTCAGTGACTCCGGCGAATTTTTTCAACAACTATGGTTACATCTCTGTGACTTCCGATGCGCCTCGCTTGGGTCAAGTGGTAGCTCACCAAATTGGTCACCTTTTCGGTGCTGTTCATGAACGAACCACCTGGGCGAGCGGAAGTTTCTACACAGCTCAGTACTCCAACCTAGTCAATCGTGAATCCTCTGCAGAAACCACTGATTTCATGAGCACTGGATTTCTTTCTGCTGCAAAGACACTGGCCTACAGTTCCAATTCTCCAACGCCAGCGAAACCAGTGCCAGTCGGCAATTACAATCGCAACAATCGCAACCAAGTTATTCGCACTTTGATGTTCCTGACAAGAAATCAAATTATCCAGCGGCCCACAGATGTGGCGATCTCTTATCAGGGCGTGAAGACAGATCCACTGCCAGATCCGATCATCAATTTTGAAGCGGGAACCAGCGGAACTCTCGGAATCACCGATCGTCGAATCAGTTATAACATTCGAAGCTTTTCGCCAATTCGAACAATCGTTTACACAGTGGATGCCGGAGCTGAAACCCGTGTCACTGCAGGCACGGACATTCTGCTCCCGCCGCGGCTATCACCAGGTCGGCACACTTTGTATGTGGATGTGATCAATGATTCTGGGACAACCTGGACATACTCGCAGTCGTTCTACTGGAACCCATCGCAAGTGATGTCTCCGATTTTATCGACTGTGCTTGATTGAGAGGAATTAAAATGAAAGGTCATCAAATGAAAACAAAAGCCGCAATTGGACTAGCGATTCTGTTCTCCAGTTCCTGGTCTTTCGCAGGAAGCATCTCGGCCGCCAAGATCACCAGCCTGGTGGCCACCAACAAAGATGCCTACATGGTGGCTTTCGGAAAAGACATCACATCCTCTCCCTCTTGTGCGACTGTGAAAAGACGATTTTCTTTCAAGGTCAGCACACCTAGCGGAAAAGCGATGCTTGCAACTGTTTTGACAGCCCAAGTGACCGATTCAGCTGTTTATGTCGTTGGCGATGGGGCTTGTTCAGTTTGGTCTGACAGTGAGACCGCCAAATCCATCGAAATCAGAAACGTCATCTCAGTCCCCAATTCAACCCCGATCGTGAGATAAGGAAAGGTTTGTATGAAAAAATTAATTTTTGTTTCTTTGATGACTTTCGTGGCGGCTTCAAGTGCCAGTGCGGGAAGCATTGCAAATGTCAAAATCGCCAGCGTTCTTGCTGGAGCTAGCAATCTCTATTATGTCAATTTTGCGACGGCGATTTCGGGGCCACCTTCCTGTGTGACCACCTACAATAAGCGCTTTGTTTTTAATATTAGCACCGCACCTGGAAAAGCGATGCTCTCAACGCTTCTCATGGCTCAATCCTCAGGGGCTCCCGTTTCCATATCCGGGACCGGAACTTGTGCGGAATCCGCTGGAACTGAATCAGTGAAATACGTCACTCTGCCCACAGTGAATCGCTAAATTACGGCGGCGAGATTTCAACCTCGTTGCTGGCCAAGCTCTCTTGTCCAGAGGTGTTGTAAGCTTTCACCACTGCATAGTAAGTGAGGCTTGGATCCAAATCCGGAATTTGATACTGAGGCATGGCTACACTGGCCTTCACTCCAGTTTCAATCACCTGATCATAATCGCCAGGCCGAACGCCAACATAAATCCGATAGCCAGCAATATTCGCCGAAGTGCTTTTATCCCAAGCGAGGACGGCATTCAGTGTGCGTCCACCGGAGCTGCTGAGATCCGACTGTGAGCCACCGGATGATGCTGCATCAAAATTGCCGGCGCAGTTCTGAAAAGACACCACAAGGACGAAAAGTCCAAAAGCTGTGAGAAAGGATTTTGTGATTTTTCTGAGTTTCATAAAAACCTCTTTTACTCGATTCTCATCGATTTGATTCTAAAATTAGTTGGCGGCTGCACCACTGGATCTGTTGGCTGAGCCACTGAAAATGAAATGACATAGTCCATTCCATTGGTGTTTCCAGCCAGATCCTGGCAGCGAACATAATAATTGTAAGTCTGACCATTGCTAAGCCCACTGACATTGGCATTGTGAGTAAGTCCTGAAGAGCTGGCCGTTAAATTTCCAGTCATGTTGGCAAAAGCCGTATTGGAATTGGTTGAGTAGCGACAAGTGGATTTCTCATTGGTAGATAGTGCGATCACAGTGCTCGTACTTCCAGCGGCTAATGTTCCCATGGGAGAACCCGAAGAGCGGACAGGTTCAGTCGTATCAGCGACCATTGTTTGAGCCGAGACAGAAGCGCTCTTCGCTGATTTATTTCCAGCCGCATCTGAGGCTTCCACTTGGAAAGTGTAAGAGGTGCCAGCTGCAAGCCCTTGCGAGGCATAACTCAAAACACCAGTGGTACTGCCAACCAAAGCGCCATTGCGATAAATTGAATACTTTGTGACAGCGACATTATCAGTCGAAGCATTCCAAGTCAGATTGATCTGAGAAGTCGAAACCGCAGTGGCAGAAACATTCATTGGTACGGATGGTGCGGCCGTGTCTCCAGGAAGAGGAGTGGTCCCACCAGAGGCATATTCGAAAGCTCCCATGCTCGGATTAGCAGGCAACGGATTGCCATCAAAATCCCTGGTGTAACCAAGGTTTTCACCTTTTCCGATCAGTGGAGAGCTCGCCATCAATCGATAGTTCGCATTGGCCACATCCACCATTCCCAAATCCGCAGCAACGACTTTGCCAGTCTCTGTGCTTGGGATTTGATAAGTCAAATAAGGAGCCGAATTGTCATAGCCGTTGTAAGCATGAGTCACATTGCCCAATGATCCTGCATGAGAGTTCAAGACAGCGTTGTTTCGAAATTCCATGGCCTTACAAGAGCCAGCTCCTGAGAAAATGTTATTGTAGCCGCTGTCATCCTTGGATTCGAGGTCGAAAGTGTTGTGATAAACCTTCCAGATCCCAGTCGGAGGACAGAGCTTTTTCGAAAGACCATTGTAATGATCGCCACCACGATTATAAAAAACGTTGTGGTGAATCTCTAGATTTGTGACGTAGTCATTTCCCCAAGCGGTCTCTGTCAGCATCATGTGCTGTCCGTTGTTCTTAAAGATATTGTATCTCATCACAATGTTGTTTCCGGAAAACCACTGGATCCCATCCCCGTGAGTCGAAACACTGTCATTGCCATGAATGAAGCAGTTTTCAACCAAGAGATTGTCGCCGTTTCCTTGGATTCCATCTTCACCGTTTCGATTTGTGCCCTCGGCACCAAGTTCCAGATTTCGAAAGGTCATATTGGGAACAGTCGATCGGAT